>JAKALI010000042.1 GCA_021813195.1 Pseudomonadota bacterium | reverse complement strand
TCCGATCTCCCACTCACTTGGGTCTCTCCGATGGCAGGCGCCAGGTGCGCGTCGGCGGTCTGTGCAGCAAGACGTGACATGAGGCGGTCGCAAGCCCGCGCGGCTTCCGCCTCACTCACCGACTGGGGGGCGGTGGCCAGCAGGCGGTCCAGGGCCGCCGCCTCGCTGAGCAACCGAGCAACAGCAGCATCGCTACGCGCCAAGGCCAGCAGGCCCTCGCGGTTGACGATGGGCCAGCGTGCGGGGTCGGCCCCGTAGGTTTCGACCAGATGCGATATTTTCTGTACGTCGTCCCTATCGATAGCCATATGTCCCAACCTCGTCCGCAGGGCGGCGTCCGGCTCTCCGTCGTCTCATCGTCAGTCCTCTCGATCCGGCATCAAGGCCCGCCACTCGTCCTTCAACGCGGCTTTGAGCGCGCGTCGCGCACGAGCAAGGAGCGATTCGACGGCCTCTTGCGACAGCTGCATCATATGCGCCACCTCCGCCAAGCTCAGACCTTCGTAGTGAAACAGGGTCAAAGCAACCCGCTGGCGTTCGGCGAGCCGTGCAATGGCCGCACCAACGCGCGCCGACAAATCCTGCTCTTCGATGGCGACGTGCTGGCCTGGTGCATCCACCACCTCCGGCAGGTCATCCGTGACATCGAAACGCTTGCGGGCACGTAATCGATCGACGGCGAGGTTGGCCGTGACACGCCGCAGCCATCCTCCAACATGCACCGGACGGCTCCGCAAGTCCGGACTCGTCCGCCACAGCCGCAACAGGGCCTCCTGGACGATATCTTCCGCTTCGGATTCATCGCGCAGAATGCGGCGCGCAAGCATCAACAGCCCGCCGATATGTTGCTCAGCAAGGCGACGGAACGCCACTTCGTCACGCGCAGCGATACGGACGAGGAGGAGCCCGTCCTCGTCCGGGTCTGCCCGGTTCGCCTCCGGATTGCCGATCGACCTGCCACCGTCTGCCGCCACGCTCGACCTCGTCTCCACCGAGCCTCGGCCCGGGGCGATATCCAGTCTTGCATCCCTGCCGCCTGCTGCGCCAGCCCTAACGCTCCGCCCACGCCAATCGCATATCAGGGGCGAGATCCGCTGCGGTGATTTTCGCGTCCCGGTCCAGATCGAGACGCATGAAGCGCGCGCGCTCATCGGCGGTGAACTCCTCGAGCGTGACTTTCTGGTCGCCATCGCGGTCAAGGGCATGCATCGCACGCCGCTTGAGGAACTCGATCTGCTCGGCCTGGGCCATCTCGAATTCCGACCGCTCGATCGTGCCATCCCCGTTGCGATCGAAGAATTCGAACCTCCAGCCCCGCACCAGCCTCAGACCAGGTGAGAAGCGTCCCGCACCGCGTTCGCCAGCCGCACCCCGCGCACCCATAACGCTACCCAGCCGATCGAACTCCCCCCGCGAAATCTTGCCATCCTTGTTGTCGTCCGAGCCGAATAGCAGCCGCTCGCGCCGCCTCATGCCCGCGAGACTGACCGAGCGAGCAACTTCCATCGGGCTCAGCACTTTGTCGCCATCGAAATCCAGCCGCGCGAACCGGTCAGAGCGGCGCTTCAGAAACTCCTCGAGCGTCACGGTCAAATCCTGATTGGCATCGAGCCGCTGCAGCCATCGCCCGTCACCCGCACCCTGAGAGCTTCCAGCCGACACGATGCGCCCTTGCGCCGCGCTAACACCGCTCATCGCCAGCGCAGCACCCGCCGCCACCATCATCACCAGTCCGGCGCGCGCGGCAAATCTGAAAGGCACGATCCGCATCCCAACCTCCCGTCAATTTGCGTTAACCTGACGGTGGCGGTCGCCTCTCCGGCAAGCCCGCGCCGTCAGACAAGGAAACGTTCGGGGAGAGGGAAATCCGTCGCCGGACTGAAAATAATAGGGCGGGGCTCAGCAAACGAGCCGATCGAAGCGCTCATGCGTGGCCGCCAGCACCTCTGCCAGCTTGGCTTCCAATTGGTTGAAATCGGGAGCATCGCCAGCACGCGCTGCCAATTCTTTGAGCCCCCGTGGCGCAGTGGCTGGGTCGAACGGCCCATCGAGACACAAGCGAAGTACCTGGGTCAGATCATGGATCAAGCGGGTCGCGCCGACCAGCGCCTCAGCATCCGCTGTTGCCAATACCCCGTAAGTGGCGAGTTTCTGAAAGGCCCGCATCGTATTCTGATCGAGCACGTCCGGGTGAGCGGCGGCCGAGACAAGTTGTAAGTGCTGGGCAATGAACTCGAGGTCCACCAGCCCACCCCGCACCTGCTTCAAATCCCAGATATTCGTGGTGCCCTTCTCGGCAGCAATGCGCTCGCGCATGTCGCGAACATCGGCCGCGATTTTGGTACGCTCACGTGGCATCAAAAGCGTTGCGCGAATGGCGGCTTCTACACGCCGCGCCAAGTCTCGCGGTCCACTCACAACGCGCGCCCGCGTCAGCGCCAGGTGCTCCCACGTCCACGCCTCACGCGCCTGATACGCGATAAAACTTTCAATGTGCGTGGCCACCGGTCCTTGCTGCCCCGAGGGTCTCAAGCGCATGTCCACGTCATAGAGGGTCCCCTCAGCCGTGGGCGCCGATAATGCGGTGATGAGACGCTGCGTGAAGCGCGCATAATATTGGCTTGGCGCCAACGGCCGCGCACCGTCCGATTGGAGCACGCCCTCATCAAAATCGTAAATGACGATCAGGTCGAGATCAGAGGACGCGGTCATCTCCCGCCCACCAAGCTTGCCCATCGCCACGACGCAAGCTGCACCGCCTGGAACCGTGCCGTGGCTGCGGGCGATGTCGGCGAGCACTGACGTCTGAAGGGCAGCAAGTGTGCGTTCAGCGAGACGCGCATACGCACCCCCTGCTTGATTTGCGTTGATCGTTCCAGAGAGAATTCGCACGCCGATGAGAAAAGACTGCTCGCTGACCGCAACGCGCGCGCGATCGAGAACCTCTTGCATGTCGCGGGCCGTGGCGAGCTCGGTCGCAATCAGCTCATCCAGGTCTGCTTCGGTGGGGAGTGCGTCGAGCACACGGGGGTCGATGACCGCGTCGAGCAGACGCGATCGCTTTGCAAGCACCCGCGCGAGCCGAGGCGCGGTTCCCATAATGTCGGCAACGAGGCGCAACAATCCTGGATTGGCGCTCAGCAGAGAAAAAAGCTGAACGCCAGCCGGCAGGGCGCCCAGGAAACGATCGAACGTGGCGAAAGCTGCATCCGGATCTGCCGTGTCGGCCAGCACGGTCACGAGGCTCGCCTGCACCTCCGTCAGTCTCTCTCGCGCGCGTGCAGAGCGCACGGCCGGGATGCGCCCATGATGCCAGCCGCGAATGGTGGCGAGAACCTGTGAGGGCTGCGAGTAGCCAAGCCGTTTGAGCGCCGCCACCGTATCAGGATCATCCTCTTCGCCCGCAAATACCATGTTGGAGCCGCCGGAGGCGAGATCGGGCGCGCTCTCAAAGAGGCTTGCATAGTGGCGCTGCACACTGCGCAAAACAGCAATCAGATGGCGAGAGAATTCATCCGTGCCAGAAAAACCGCAGAACCGGGAGAATTGCTCCAGCGCCGCTGGCTCCTCGGGCAGCTCTTGGGACTGCTCATCGGCCACCATTTGGATGCGGTGCTCAATGCGGCGCAGCTCAAGATAGGCCTGCGAAAGATCGCGGCGCACATCCGTACTGATCCACTGTCGCGCTTCCAGACGCTCCAACGCGTCGAGCGTGCGGCGGACCCGCAATTCGGTTTGCCGTCCGCCCGCGATCAGCTGCTGCGTTTGCACAAAAAACTCAATCTCACGTATGCCACCCGCTCCGAGCTTCACATTATGACCGGCGACACCGATGCTCCCAAGTCCGCGGAAGGCATGGATTTGACGCTTCATCGCGTGCACGTCAGCAATGGCAGCGAAATCCAGATAACGCCGCCACACGAAGGGCTGTAACTCATTGAGCAGGCTTTCGCCCGCCTCGATATCCCCCGCTGCCGCACGCGCTTTGATGAGTGCGGCGCGCTCCCAGTTCTGGCCGAAGCTCTCATAGTAGATCAGCGCAGCATCCGTGGAGAGGGCGATCTGTGTCGCGCCCGCGTCGGGCCTCAGGCGCAGATCCGTTCGGAACACATAGCCGTCACTGGTACGCTCATCCATTAAGCGCACAAGATCGCGTGTGAGGCGCACGAAAAACGTGGACGGCTCGAGGCCCGTGCGCAACCGGGCCCGCTCCATGTCGTAAAAGACCACAAGATCGATGTCGCTCGAATAATTGAGCTCACCGGCGCCGTACTTGCCCATGGCCAGCACGATATAGCCGGATCCCTGCCCCGGCGTCGCGGGGTCGGGCACATTGATGTCGCCACGTCGGCTGGCATGACCTAGCAGGAAATCGACGCTCGCGCGTAAAGCGGCATCGGCTGCACGCGTCAGCGCTTCCGTAACGATCGGCACGGACCAAACGCCGCCTAAGTCCGCAAGTGCGATGAGCAGGGCGACTTCCAACTTGAATCGGCGAACGGCGCGCATCGCGTGCGTCATGTCGGCGCATTGGGCGACCGCAGCCCCGACCTCTTGGCACAGACGATCGAAATGATGATCTGGATCTGATGCGAGAATGCGGTCCAACCGACTAGGATCGCGAACCGTGAGATTGCGGAGGTAGGGCGAGGCCGCCACAACGCCGCAGAGCAGGGCCTTCACACCTGGGTCTGCGAGGCGATCGAGCAACGGATGCGTCGCATCCTCGAGCGCGATTTCCTCAAGCCACGCATCCAGAAATGCCGCCCCCTTGCCATCGGCGCTATCGCGGGCAACCGCTTTTAGGCGTTGAGACAAAGGCGTGGCGACAATCATGGTGCTTTCCTGGCATCAGTATCGCAGAGCGAACCTGACGTGGCACTTAGTTCGCTCCCGCCCTTGCCTCCATCCGGGCCCGCGGGATCGCCAGTATCGCACGCAGACCCGGCTGGTTATCCTCTAGCCGTATCGCACCGGCATGCAATCGTGCAACAGCTGCCACGAGACTGAGCCCCAGCCCCGTACCGGGCTTCGTGCGGCTAGCTTCCAAACGCACGAAGCGCTTGAGCGCGCGCACCCTGTCTTCCGCGCCGATTCCCGGACCATGATCAGCGATGCTGATTTCGATTTTCCCGGCGCGCTCGGCGACGGTAACGTCGATTGTCATCGCCAGAGCCGGATCAACGGCGCCCGGGCCTTCACTTGCACGACCATACTTGATGGCGTTATCGATGAGATTGGCGACGGCCTGATTGACCAGGTGCCGATTGGCGCGGATCGGGGCCTCGCCGGCAACATGCACGCGCAGCGTCATGCCGCTTTCCTCGGCAACCGGCTCGTAGAATTCGACCGCATCACGAACAAGTTCGCCCGCATCGAAAATCTGAAGCGTGCCCTCCAGTGCTCCCGAGTCGACGCGCGCAACCAACAGCATCGCATTGAATGTCTTGATCAGCGCGTCCGCCTCTTCGATGATGCGCTCAAGCCCCTCTCGGTAGCCTTCAGCTCCGCGCTGATCGCGCAATGCGGCCTCGGCGCGGTTGCGCATGCGGTTCAACGGTGTCTTCAAGTCGTGGGCGATGTTGTCGGAGACTTCCCGTAAATCCCGCATCAGGTCCTCGATGCGATCGAGCATGCGGTTCAAGTTCTCTGCAAGGCCGTCGAGTTCGTCGCCCGTGCCCGTTAACGGAATGCGGCGTGACAATTCTCCCGACATAATAGATCGGGTGGCGACATTGATCGCCTCCACTCGGCTGAGCAGCAGCCGCCCCACCCCCAGCGCACCCGCGAGGCCTGCAATCGACAACGCGCCAAAGCCGACCAGAAATACGGTGCGCATACGGTGAACGAACGCCCGCTGCTCTTCGATATCGCGTCCCACAATCAGCTTGCTGCCATCGCCGAATCGCACCGGCAGGGCGACGGCGGTTCGCAAAGTTCCGTCGCTCCCCTCGTAGCGGAACGTTGCGCCGCCCGTATCCTCGTCAAGTTCTGGCGGCAGCCTGTTCAAATTCCCGGCGCGCTTGCGGCCCTGAACGTCGGCAACGAAATATAGGGCGGGCCCAACGCTGCGACTTCGCACCTTCACGGCTTCGACCACCGAGAGTACGCCGGAGGCGGCCTCAATATGACGCAACTCCTGAACCTCAGCGCGCAGTGAACCCAGAACTTGATCGGTCAGCAGCTCGTTCGTTTGCCAGAAGAGAAACCCCACAATGCCGGCAGCGGTCACGAGGAACGCTGCAATACTCAACGCCGCGAGCCGGAATGGTGTGGATGTCCAGGCCGAAGCCCCGAGCCTATCCAGCACCGTCGCGCACCATATAGCCCGCGCCCCGCACGGTATGCAGGAGCGGTTTGCCGAAATTCTTGTCGATCTTCGAGCGCAGACGCGAGACGTGCACGTCGATGACGTTGGTCTGCGGATCGAAGTGATAATCCCACACGTTTTCGAGCAGCATCGTGCGCGTGACCACCTGCCCAGCGTTCTTCATGAGGTATTCGAGCAGGCGGTACTCGCGCGGCTGCAGCACGATCGGCTCGCCGGCACGGGTAACCCTATGGGACAGTCGATCAAGAACGAGGTCCCCAACGACGTACCGGGTTACCTGCTCCTCGGGCACCGCACGTCTGGCGAGCGCCTCGATCCGCGCGAGTAGCTCGGTGTACGCGTAGGGCTTCGTTAGATAATCGTCTCCGCCGGCCCTCAGACCCTTGACGCGATCATCCACGTCGCCCAGCGCCGAGAGGATCAGCACCGGCGTCGTCACACCGTTTGCGCGTAATGAGCGCACGACGGAGAGCCCATCGAGCCGAGGCAGCATGCGATCAACGATGAGCACGTCATAAACGCCGCTCTCCGCCATCGACAATCCGGCCTCGCCGTCCGAAGCTAGATCGGCCGTATGACCACTCTCCTTCAGCGAGCGCTGCAGATACTGCGCGGTTTCCTTGTCGTCCTCGATCACCAGAACCCGCATCGTGCGTCCGTTGTCATGCGTGCCGCTCCCGGCACCTCCCTTGAGGTGTGAGGCGGAATCGTGGCTCGTTTCGCTCATTTTGCACCATCCGCTTCAAAGCGTCGAGGCGGCCCGAGACCGTTGGGCCGCGGCCGCCTCGCCATGTCGAAGGGGCAACACCGATGTGCATGTCACCCCCACCGGCCCTGCAGAGCTCAGCTCTTTTCCTTCTTGATCTGGACAGCGACGAAGCGCGTGCGATCCTGGGACTTGACGCTGAGCATGACCGCTGTCCGGCCCATTTCTTTCACTTTTTCGACCTGAGCGGCCACGTCCGCGGCCTTGGTTACGGGTTCTCCCTGGACTTGCACGATCACGTCACCGGGACGCAGACCCTTCTGGGCCGCGTCCGAGTTCGGATCGACCTCCGTGATGGCGACCCCTTCCCCCGTGCCAGGCCGGGCGGGACCGAGCGTTAGACCGAGCATATCGAGTGTCGTCTTGCCTGCAGAGGGTTGCTCAACAGGCTTGCCCTGCTCCAGCCGCGCGATCTCCTCGCTCGAGCCGGGGAACTTGCCGAGCTTGACCTTCACCGTCTCCGACTTGTTATTGCGCCAGACTATCACGTCCACGGTCGTGTCGGGGGCGTAGTCCGCGATCTTGCGCGCCAGATCGCGACTATCGGTGATCTTGTCCGCATTCACCTGCAGAATTGTGTCCTGCGGCCTCAACCCGGCCGCTTCGGCGGGACCGCCCGGTGTCAATTCGCTCACGAGTGCGCCCTTGGTATCGGGCAGCCCCAGAGCAGCGGCTGCGTCCTCGTCGATGTTCTGAATCTTCACGCCCAGCCACCCGCGACTGACCGAGCCCTTGGATTTCAATTGCTCAACCACTTCGATCGCGGTCTTGGCTGGCACGGCGAACGCGATGCCGACGTTACCGCCCGACGGGCTGTAGATCGCCGTGTTCACGCCAATGACTTCACCTGCGAGATTGAATGTGGGACCGCCAGAGTTGCCACGGTTCACGGCCGCGTCGATCTGCAGATAATCATAGGGACCCGAACCGATATCGCGGCCAAGCGCGGACACAATGCCGGCCGTCACAGTGCCACCCAGACCGAACGGATTGCCGACCGCAAGCGCCCAATCGCCCACCCGCACCGGGTTCTCGGCAAACTTCACGAACGGGAACGTCTTCGACGACTTGATCTTCAGCAAAGCAAGATCGGTCCGAGCATCGGTGCCGATCAATTCGGCTTCCAGCTTCTCCTGGTCATCGAAGCTGACCTGGATCTTGGAGGCCCCGTCGATGACGTGGTTGTTCGTCACGACGTAACCATCTGCCGAAATGACGAATCCCGAACCCTGGGCTTGCTGCGGCGGACGCGGCATCTGCGGTCCCCGAAATTCGCGCGGCAAATTCTTGAAGAAATCATAGAACGGGCTGTCCTCCGGAATGTTGGGGAAGCCTTCAGGTAATCCGCCGCCGCCCTCTCCGGACTGTGCCGTGCGATCGCCGCCGCCTACGACAGAGATCGAGACGACTGATGGCTTCACGCGTTCGATGATGTCGGCGAAGGTCAGGGGAGCGCGTCCCAACGGGGTCTCGACTGCCGCCTCACCGGCCTTCAATTGCGCGAGGACGGGCAGCGTGCCCACGAACGGTAGCGCGCCGAGAATGCCAAGACCTGCGGCCGCGCCAGCCCATACCAACCGACGCCGGCGACGCTGCCCCGGCGGCGAAAAATCCGACTTTGGCCCGCGTCTTGCTGTGTTAGCCGACAGGCCCTGGGACGCATGATCGAGTTCGGGTGCGGGCATTGCGTAAACCTCCATGAAATGGGCCACCCGTCAGGCAGCTTCGCGGTTGTGATACGCGCGGCGGCCTTACGGCTGCCTTTCAACTGCCTTAAGACTTGGTAATGAAACGCATGTGCGGGACTGAGACAACCAAGGCGCAAGAGGCGCGTTCCATGAGACGTCTCACGTCCGGATTTCAAGTGGCACTGAGAATGACGCTCGCGCATGTCTTCAGCGGCATTTTTGCTGCTGGATTCTCGATGCTGGCCGTGTCGGGAGCGGCCGCGCAATCCGGGTTGACACAAGTCCCGAGCAAACTGGGTGTGTCCTCGACCCGCGCCAGTCATCCCATTGCGGTGTTCGGAGCGGATGAGCGCATCCTCTTGCCCGATCATCTCAAACATCTCGAAGACAAGATCGGCCTCATTTTCGAGCCGCGAACGCGCACCGTTTGCACAGCGTTCTGCCTTAGCTCGCGAACGATTGCGACAGCCGCCCATTGCCTGTATCGCACCCGCGGAGAGCGCCCACTGACGTTGGGTCACATCCTGTTCCGATTGGCCGCGGACACACCTCGCAGAACGACCCGTATCGCGGGCGGTGGTGATGGAGCGGCGTCGCAGCACATCGTCTCTGGCGCGACGAGTTTGTCAACGCGCCCACCGATCGATGCCACGCTCGATTGGGCCCTCGTCAAGCTGGCCGCACCGGCATGCCGCAAAGGTGGCCTGCCCTTGAGCACGCTGTCCCCCGCTGACCTGCGATCGCCAAGTTTTGCCACCCGACGCCCGCAACGCCTGTACCAAGTGGGCTTCCACGGCGACTTCGGCAATTGGCGTCTTGTCTACAGCCCGCCCTGTGGGCGGCGCGAGCCGAACGGTGCGACACTTCCCCTCCATGTCATTCGCGAGGAATTCACATCCCCGGAGCATCTCATTCTGCATACCTGTGACACGGGCGGCGCGTCGTCTGGGTCCCCGATGCTGGTCGATGGTGAAAACGGTCCAGAGGTTGTCGGCATCAATGTGGGGACGTATTTGCAATCGCGCGTCCTCACGCAAGCGGGTGAGGTCGTCCACCGCTATCGTTCGGATACCATCGCAAATACGGCGGTCAGCACGCGCGCGTGGCGTGAGCAGCTCCTGTTCTTCGATGCCGCTCAAATCTTGACCGATGCCGCCGACATTCGACGTTTGCAAGCGGCCCTCAGCGCCACCACGCACTATGCCGGAGCCATCGACGGCCGCTACGGCCCACAAACACGAGCCGCCATCATCGCTTTCGAGGTGGCCAACAACCTTCCACCAACCGGCATTGCCAGTATCGAGCTCCTGCGCCGGGCTGAAGCGGCAACCGTCCCGCACATGATGGCCACTCCGCAGGCGGCACCGACCGCTGTCGAGACGGGAAGCATTCGCCCGCCAGCACCACGGCGGCAAAGCACGGGACGCTTGCCGGTAATCACGAGGTGACACGCGCCTTGGCGCACGACATTGGCACAACCCCGTCGTGCACTCTCACATCTTGCCGCTCTGCCCCGGTTGGGGGCTGCGCAGAACTTCGTCGAGACGGCGCCGTTCCTCCTCGCTCAGCTCGTCCACCGCTCCCGATATCGAAACGGGTTGGGAGAACGTGCGACGCGCCAGTACGACCGCCAGGACCAAGACGAATAGCGGCGTCAACCACAACAGCAACGTGCGCCCGTCGAAGGGTGGCCGCAGCAGCACGAAATCGCCATACCGCGCGACGATGAATTCCCGCACCTGTGCGTCGCTATCCCCAGCTACGAGACGCTCGCGCACGAGCACGCGCAAATCGCGCGCAAGTGGCGCATCACTGTCGTCTATCGATTGATTTTGACAGACCAAACAGCGAAGTTCCAGCGACAGTGCGCGGGCCCGCCGCTCCAATTCGGGATCCTTTAGAATTTCGTCGGGTTGGAGCGCATAGGCATGTCCCGTGATGGTGAAGACGGCCACGACAGCAGCAAGGACCCCTCGCGCCCTGCGCCATCTGTCCCAACCGGTTGTTCGTCCCAGGACCAAGGCACTCACTCCGCCGGCACTGCAGCGGGCGTGCGCCGGGACGTGCGCGGCGCGCCGACACGCAAGCGACGGTCGCTAAGCGATATTGCGCCGCCAAGAAACATCACGACGGCGCCGATCCAGATCAACCGCACGAGTGGATGGAAATAGAGGCGCACGGCATAGGCCCCGCCGGGTTGCTCATCACCCAGAACGGCATAGAGGTCTCCCGTCCAAGCCGCGTGAATGCCGGCCTCGGACGTCGGCTGAGGTGGCGCCGTGTAGAGCCGTTTGGAGGGATGGAGCGTGGTGATCGCTGAACCCGACCGGCTCACCTCGAACGTGGCGACCTGCTCATCGTAATTCGGGCCGCGCGCGGGTTCGACTCTGGTGAACGTCAACGTGTAGCCGGCGATCTCGGAACTCTCGCCGGGCTTCATCAGCAGGATGCGTTCGCTCTGGTAGGCGCTCGTGCCAACGATGCCGAGCACCATCATGCCAACGCCAAAATGCGCGAGTGCGGTCCCATAGGCCGACCGCGGCAGCGACACGATCCGGCGGCGAAATTCGGCAAAGGGCACATCACCCAACCTTGCTCGCTGCAACAAGTCAGCGACGGCCCCGAGCATCACCCAAACGCCCAGCGCGGCGCACAGCGGTGCAAGCCATGGACCGCGCTCAGTGAGCGCCAACATGGCGATCGCCGCCAGCGCAGCCAGCCCAGCCGCGAATGCGAGACGCTGCGCGGCTGCCAGCACATCGCCCCGCTTCCACGCGAGCAGGGGACCGAATGGCATGGCCACCAGCAGTGGGATCATCAAGGGGATGAAGGTCATGTTGAAGTATGGTGGGCCGACGGAAATCTTGTCTCCCGTGAGGCTCTCCAGAATCAGCGGATAGAGTGTCCCGATCAAGACCGTGGCGCACGCCGTTGTCAGCAGCACGTTGTTTAAGACAAGACTGCCCTCGCGGCTCAATGGCGCGAAGAGACCACCGCGTTTCAATTCGCTCGCCCGTAACGCAAACAGTGCAAGACCTCCTCCGGTGAAGAACAGCATGATGGCCAGCACGAACACGCCGCGCTCGGGATCGACAGCGAAGGCATGCACGGATGTCAGGACACCCGAGCGGACGAGGAAGGTTCCCATCAAGCTCAACGAAAACGTCACGATCGCAAGTAGAACCGTCCAAACTTTCAAGGCTTCGCGTCGCTCCATAACGAGTGCGGAATGCAAGAGCGCAGTACCGACGAGCCACGGCATAAACGAGGCATTCTCCACTGGATCCCAGAACCACCAGCCGCCCCACCCCAACTCATAATACGCCCACCACGAACCCATCGCGATGCCGATCGTCAAACACATCCAGGCTGCTAGGGTCCATGGCCGCACCCAGCGCGCCCAGGCCGCATCGAGCCGCCCTTCGATCAGCGCGGCCGTGGCGTACGAGAACGCCATCGAGAATCCGACATATCCTGCGTAGAGAAACGGCGGATGAAATGCGAGGGCCGGATCCTGGAGAATCGGATTGAGCCCACGTCCCTCGATCGGGGCAGGATCGAGACGCAGGAAGGGGTTAGAGGTGGTGACAATGAACAGTGCAAACGCGACGCAGATTGAAGCCTGAGCCGCAAGGACGTTCGCGCGCAGCGTCATCGGCAAGTTCTTGCCAAACACGGCAACTGCCGCGCCAAAAAGGGCCAGAATTAGCACCCACAGCAACATCGAGCCTTCGTGGTTTCCCCACACGCCCGAGATCCGATAGATGAGGGGCTTGTCCGAGTGAGAGTTGGTTGCGACGTTGGCCACCGAAAAGTCGGACGTGATATAGGCATGTGTCAACGCGAGGAACGAAATCGTCAGCAACGCCAGTTGGGTGATAGCCGCGCCGTCGCCAACGCGCATCAATCCGGCGTCCCCAATCCGCGCGCCCCATGCGGGCGCGGTCATCTGAACGAGCGCAACCACAAGCGCCAGAACCAACGCGAAGTGCCCGATTTCAACGATCATGGGTTGACGGCCTCCGTCTTGGGTGCATGACCGCCAGCGTCTGCAGGATGCACTGCGCCCTGCCCCAATTTCACACCTTTGGCCTCAAGCGATTTAGCGACCTCTGGGGGCATGTAATTCTCATCGTGCTTCGCCAACACCGTGTCGGCCACGAAGCGTCCGTCCGGTCCGATCTTGCCCTCCGTCACTACGCCCTGTCCTTCGCGGAAGAGATCGGGGAGGATGCCCTCGTAGGCGACCTTGATATCGGCCAGGGTGTCCGTCACACCAAATTCGACGAACGTTCCTTCGCCCCGTCTGACGGACCCTTCCGCCACCAGCCCACCCAGACGGAAACGCTGTCCGGGCGCCACCTTCTCCGCCTTCACATCACTCGGCGTATAGAAGAAGACGATGCTGTCACGAAACGCGAACATGACGAGCAGTGCGGCGAGCGAGAGTATCGCAACGCCCGTCCCGATCAGAATACCGCGGCGTTGTTTGCGCGTCATCGATCCCTCTCTGAACGGCCCGCGTCGACCGGCCTCGGATCCTTCGAAATCAATCCTAACTCTTGAGCTGCAGCATCGATCTTGCCCAGACCTCCCGCATCACCCGCCAGCGCTGCTCGGGCGTCGCGAAGTGCCGCGAAAGCCTGCTCGTCACGGCCCAGTACGCGATAGGAGCGCATGAGCTGCGCCCAGCCGTCGGCATCTCGTCCATCACGCTTAAGACGATCCGCTAATCGGGCGACCATCGCTTCGATCATCTCAGCCTCTGAGCCCAATTTTGACTCCTGAGGCCGATCGCCGGAGCCGGAGACCGGTGGACCAATCTCAGGTTCCGCCCCGGGCGCTGACGGGGCAGACTGGCGTGCCGCTAGGATCCGCAATCGCTCCTCCACAACATTCTTCAGAGCGGCGCTGGCGCCCACCTCACGTAACAACGATCGATACTCTTCCAAGGCCTGTGGCAACGCACCATCCTGCTCCTTGGCCAAGGCCAGCCATAGCCTCGCGTCCAGCCGCTTGCCATCCAGAGCCAACAGGCGCTCAGCCCCAGCTCGCGCCATCGGCGTTACGATCCCATCGTGCGCGAGGATCTCGGATTGAACAAATCCGGCCAAGCGCTCGGGCGTTTCGCCCAATAGCCGGTTGGCGTTTGCAAACGCTTCCGCTGCCCGCGCATACTTCTCGAGCCCAAAATAAATTGGGGCAATGACCTCCCACCCGCGGCCGTCATTGGGTGCCTCTTTAAGGCGCGCCTCAACCGCCGCGACCATCGCCTCGACGTTGCCCGCGTGGTGGGGATCGCGCGCGACCCGCTCTGCATGCGGTTGAGAGGGCAGACCGGGCGAGCCAACACCGAGATAGAGTGCGACACCAAGCAGTGGGACGAGCAGCGCAAGAATGCCCGCCACCCGTGGAGAAGCCAATGGCGAGGTGCCACCTGCCGCAGGCGGGCTTGCGGTCAATTTCGCGGGCTCAGTCCGCGCAAGAAGACGGCGGGCAACCTCCGTGCGCGCGGCGCCTGCTTGCTGGGCATCGATCAATCCACGCGCCAGATCGGCTTCGATTTCGGCGAGTTGATCCTTATAGACAGCGAGCTCCGCAAGCCGCTCGTCGTCGAGGCGCGAAGCGGCCCGACAACCCTCCCGATAGGACCGCAGCAAA
>JAKALI010000707.1 GCA_021813195.1 Pseudomonadota bacterium | reverse complement strand
CACGAGATCGACAAGGGTTCGGACAAGCCGCGGCACAAGCTGCTCTCCACACGCGAGTACCAAGTTTTTATCCAACTGGCGTCCGGCAGAACCGTGGACGAAATCGCCTCAGAGCTTTCGATCAGCGACAAGACCGTCAGGCAGTTTCGCTCGCGGCTCCTGCGGAAGATGCGCTTGAAGAACAACGTGGAACTGGCAAGGTACGCGATGCAGAATGACTTGATCAGTTGAGTGGGGCAGTCAGTTGCCTCCTCCGCCGGTTGTTTTGTTCTGCCAGGGTTGCCCATTCGCCGTAGGTGTCATGCCGGCGGGTTCAGTCAGCAGGGGGCATTTTCTGCAGGTGGTGGGCAGCGTCGCTCGCCCTTTTTTGTTTCCGCGCCATTCATTCGATTCGATCCCTTGACCTTTCCGTTCCCTTGAAGTATATTAAGTCAACATGCGGACATGGACGCACTCTGTTCCGCAATTGCCCAAGTAGGTTGGTGTGAAAGAGCCAGTTAGCTTGAACCCCAAGTTCGTCCAAGCGAGCCTGTTCCCAGGTGACTAGAATGGGACAGTTGGCATACCCATCTCCCCAAAGAGTGACCCCGGCGAGTCGCGCGAAAGCTCGCTTGAAGGGACTGTTGGAGCGTGAGCGCCTCGAAGTCTCGGAGCACGAGCGTCTCCATCCATTTCCCATCCCGGAACGTTTTTCGGTTTCGATTCGGGGCAAGAGCGATGGTCTGGTGCTCAGAATCGGAAACGATGTTGCATGGGACGTCGTGCTGCGGGACCTCTCAGACCAGTTGAATCAAGTCAACTCGCGCGCGTTCTTTCAAGGCGCGCTGCTCCATCTCGATGCGGGCGGCAGGAGAATCACCGCTCAGGAAATTGAGGAACTGGTCGCCCTGCTTGCGAACTATGAGATCACGCTGGCATCGGTGATCGACGATTCTTCGATGATGCAAGCGTATCTCGGCATTCGCGAGGCGATTCCGCCGGTCGAGCGCGCCCAATTGGAATCGCTGGCAACTTGGAGAACACGCAACATCACTTCTCCCAGCCTGTCCGCCGTTTTCGTGCGGCACTCTCTGCGGTCGGGCGAGGTTTTTCGGCACACCGATTCGCTCGTGATCCTGGGCAACGTACCGAACGCTGCCGAAGTTATCACCAACGGCGATATCCTTGTCTTTGGTCGATTGCGTGGCGTCGCGCACGCGGGCGCCTCGGGCAACGACAATGCCGTCATCGGCGCGTTGCTGCTTACCCCGACGCAACTACGCATCGGTCATCACGTGATGGGGCATTTCAATTCGTCAGCCACTTCGGCAAACATCGGTGAGATCGCGCTCGTGAGTGATGGTCGGATCGTCATCGAGCCGTGGCTGAAATAACGGGGACGGTTCAACCTCTGGGCGCGGAAACCGGCTGAGATCAAAATGGCAACCACAAAAATCCCGAATGGTGCGGTACTTACGCCGGGAAAAGTAATTACGATCACGTCCGGCAAAGGTGGAGTAGGCAAGACGACGGCGACGGCGAACCTCGGCACGGCATTGGTCTCGCTTGGGCGCCGCGTGGTCTGTGTCGATACGGACATTGGCTTGCGCAACCTCGACCTGATCCTGGGACTGGAAGACCACATCGTGTACAACCTGGTCGATGTGGTCGAAAAACGTGCCACGGTTACCCAAGCGCTCATTCGGCACAAAGCCGCGCCCGAATTGTATCTGTTGCCGTCGTCGCAGTCGCGAGACAAGAGCGCCGTGGACGAGTTACAAATGATGATCTTGTGCAACGAACTCAAAAAGAATTTTGATTTCGTTCTGATCGACTCGCCCGCTGGCATCGAACACGGCTTCTGGCTTTCAGTCGCTCCGGCGGACCAGGTCATCATCATTACGACGCCGGAGGTGTCGGCATTGCGTGACGCGGACCGCGTCGTCGGGATCCTGGGAACCAAGCGGCAACTACCGCATAGTCTGGTCATCAACCGCTATCGTCCCAGCATGGTCAGGCGGGGGAGGATGCTGACGCCGGGGGAGGTACTCGAGATACTCTCCGGCCATTTGATCGGGATCATTCCGGAGGATGAAGAGGTCATCAACGCCGCGTATGAAGGCAAGCCGGTCACGTTCAACACCCGCTCGCAAGCCGGTCGCGAATTCATCAAGACGGCGCGACGATTGCTCGGCGAGGAGATTCCTTTTCAAGCCATGAGCGATTCGCTGAGTTTGATCGATCGGCTGTTGGGGCGCTGATTCTCGCACGCTGGAACGGAACGGCGTCCGTTGCCTACCTGGGTGGGATGCCTTAGAACGCGCGAGCCGGAAAACAATCTGGCGTTGTACAGGGAGCATCGTGCGGAAGATTGCCATTGCGAGTCAAAAAGGCGGCGTAGGCAAGACGACCATCGCGGTGAATCTTGCGGTGGGGCTGGCAAATGCCGGTGAACAGGTCTTGTTGATCGACCTCGATCCTCAGGCGAATGCCACACACAGCTTGTGCGGGCCCAAAGAGATCGAGCCGTCCATGTACGATGTTCTGGCGCATGAAGTCTCTCTGCGCAACGTGATCTTGGAAATCCGTGAGAGGTTGCACATCGCGCCGAGCAACATTGATCTTGCCGCCGCGGAGCTGGAACTCAACGGCGAGATGGCGCGCGAGATGCGCTTGACGCGCCGGATCGAAGAGCGGAGCGCATGGTCGTACGACTATTTGATTGTTGATTGCCCGCCCTCTTTGGGGTTGCTCACGGTGAACGCGTTGGTCGCGGTCACCGAGGTGCTGGTGCCAGTCAGTCCGGGCGTGTTTTCTCTTTCGGGATTATTGCGACTGGAGGAGAGTGTCACCAAAGTGCGGACGAACCTGGGGCGACCGGTCCGGATTGCCGGCATTGTGCTCAATATGGAGGACCACACGCGAGTCAGTGCTGATGTGCTGACCACGGTGTTGGAACGGTTCGGCACACTGGTCTTTTCGACCACTCTGCCCAAAGCCGTCAAGTTCGAGGAGGCACACTCCAAGTCGTGTAGTATTTTCGACCACGACGCAGATTCGCGCGCGGCTCGGGCGTTTGAGCGATTTGTGAAAGAGGTTCGGCAACGGGGTCAAAACGGATCGCACAGGGCCGGACGGTGACATGCCGATGCAAGAGGATGGTTCAGGATGGATAGAAACTCGCTGAGCCAGCCCGCAGTTCTGGCAAGTGGTGGATTCATCCGAGAGCAGTGTCCCGTAGAAGCTGCAATACTT
>JAKALI010000706.1 GCA_021813195.1 Pseudomonadota bacterium | reverse complement strand
GAAGCGCGCCGACACCGTGTTGGCTCGCTCGCGAACGGCTGATGCCGCCTTCACCGCCTGAAAAGACCCCGATAAGAAACGCGGAAAGATAACAACATGGCTGCCGAACGAGCCCCCTCCCTGCAGGACACGTTCCTGAACCACGTCCGAAAGCAGAAGACCCCGCTCACGATCTTTCTTATTAACGGCGTGAAGCTGCAGGGCATCGTCACATGGTTCGACAGTTTTTGTGTGCTCTTACGCCGTGACGGCCATTCGCAACTCGTCTATAAACATGCGATATCGACGATCATGCCCGGCGCTCCCGTAAATCTCATGGACAATGAGGGTGGCGAGGATGGGGCGTGAGAGTTTGGGTGCATCCCTACGGGTGCAGGATATTGAAGGTCCAACATCGATAAGACCATTCTAGACTCCAACGCGACCCTCGATTCCGGTGCAGGCGGATCCCGCTCTCACGCACTCGTGTGCACGAGCACTGCGCGTGCCATCGTTCTGGTGCCCGTGCTCGCCGCGCGAGGGGCGATCGAGCAAGGCCCAACGCCACGCATCCAAGGTCGCGAGGCTCTCGCGCATTCCCCTAAAGACCGGCTCGATGAGGCACGAGGATTGGCCCAGGCTATCGATCTCGAGATCGCGGATGCGCGGTTGGTGACGATCACAACACCGCGGCCTGCGACGCTGTTCGGTTCGGGTAAGGTCGAAGAACTAAAGGCGCTCGTGGAGGATTTGGGCGCAGGGCTCGTTGTGATCGATCATGCGATCACGCCTGTTCAGCAGCGCAATCTCGAGAAGGCTTGGAATACGAAGGTTATTGATCGCACCGGACTCATTCTCGAGATCTTTGGCCGGCGGGCGCGCACGCGGGAAGGCCGCCTACAGGTGGAATTGGCGCATCTCACCTATCAAAAGGGCCGCCTCGTTCGCGCCTGGACACACTTGGAGCGCCAGCGCGGCGGCGGCGGATTTCTTGGCGGTCCTGGTGAAGCCCAAATCGAACTCGACCGGCGCATGCTGGATCAGCGCATTGTGGCCATCAGGCGCGAGCTCGCTCAAGTGGTGCGCACGCGGGAATTGCACCGCGCTGGACGGCGCAAGGTTCCCTATCCTGTCGTTGCAATCGTTGGCTATACCAACGCGGGCAAATCGACGCTGTTCAACCGGCTAACCGGCGCGAACGTGTTGGCCCTCGATCAGGTGTTTGCGACGTTGGACCCTACCATGCGCGAGATCCGGTTGCCGAGCGGCCGGCGGGTCATTCTCTCCGATACCGTCGGATTCGTCTCGAACCTGCCGACGATGCTCGTCGCCGCCTTTCGCGCCACGCTCGAAGAAGTGGTGGAAGCCGATCTGGTTCTGCACGTGCGCGACATTTCCCACGCTGAGACTGACGCCCAGGCTAGCGATGTCGAGCGGGTCCTCACGGACCTCGGTATCGATCCGGTGCCAGAGCACAGCCCCATCCTCGAAGTCTGGAACAAGGTCGATCTGCTAACCCCTTTGCAGCGAGAAGAGGTCGAACATGCCGCCCGCTTTGCGCCGCGTCCACCCGTGCTCGTGTCGGCCGCGACGGGTGAGGGTCTGGACGCACTGCTAGCTGCCATCGATGCCCGCCTCGGCACTTGGGATGAGGTTGTCGACGTCCACATCCCGGCCGGCGATGGGCGGATGCTGGCTTGGTTGTACGAGAATGCCACCGTCATCGCCCGTCACGACGATACAGCAACGGGGGCGATCGACGTGACCATCCGCATACCGGCCGATAAGCGTGGTCGGCTCGAAGGTTGGCTGAAGCGCCGTGATCGGCAGCCGCCCTCATCGTGAGCGGTTACTCATCGGGTCGTCGAGTTGAGCGGGTCAGACGCGCAAGACCGAGCGGATCTGCTCTTCGTATTGATCGACGGCTTCGAGTGCGCGCGCCTTCATGGCTGGTTCGGAGGGGACGGTGGCCGTGAAGGCTTCGATGGCCTCGCGCGCGCTGCCGACGATGCGGCTGGCAGCTCCTTGAGGGTCGAATTCCCGCATGCAGATTTTCTGCAAGAGCTGCGTAAGGATGACGCCGGTGGCGAGCGACAGCCCTTCGAGCTCGGCGCAACGCGTCTTGAGGGCAGCAATTTCGGCCGCCAGATCGCGGGTTTGGGTCATGATCAAGAGCTCCTCGTCGATAGCATGCTTTAGCAAGTGCTAGCGGCTGCGCGCACTGTGGGCAACAGACCGGACGGTCGCGGTCGTCGCACTTAGATCTTCTGATTCCACGCTCCGACTTCGGGGAAGCGGGCAAGTCGCGCTTCGATATCACGGAACATGGCGTCGCGGTTTTCCAGCGAGACCGGGCTCTCGACAACGACGACGAGTTCCGGTTTGTTCGAGGACGCGCGTACGAGGCCCCACGTCCCGTCGGCAAGCGTGACGCGCACGCCATTGACGGTCACCAAATCGCGGATGCACTGGCCGGCCACCGTGCCGCCTTGATCTGCGATGGCTTGATAGTCTGCAACGATGCGCTCAACGACACCGTATTTCTTCTCATCGTCGCAATGGGGCGACATCGTCGGCGACTGATAGGTTTTGGGCAGCGCGCGTTTGAGAGCGGCCAGCGTCGTGCCGTGGGCGCGGTCGAGCATGTCACAGACGGCGAGTGCGGCAACGAGGCCATCGTCATAGCCGCGGCCCAGCGGCGGTTGAAAGAAATAGTGGCCGCTCTTTTCGAAACCCACGAGCGCCTTCTGCTCGAAGGTATAGCGCTTCATATAAGAGTGCCCCGTCTTCCAGTAGAGTGTCCGGGCACCGTTGGCGCGCAGCACTGGGTCCGTCATGAACAGCCCTGTCGATTTGACATCGGCGACGAATGTTGCCCCTGGGTTCAAGGCGGAGATGTCGCGCGCGAGCATCACGCCCACCGTATCCGCGAAGATTTCGTGTCCTTCGTTGTCGACAACGCCGCAGCGATCGCCGTCTCCATCGAAGCCCAGTCCGACGTCGGCCTGATGCTGGATCACCGCCTGCGAAATCGCATGAAGCATCTTCATGTCTTCCGGATTAGGATTGTAGCGTGGGAAGGTGAAGTCCAATTCGCAATCGAGTGGGATCACCGTACAGCCGATCGCCTCGAGTACCTTTGGCGCGAACGCCCCGGCCGTGCCGTTTCCGCATGCGGCGACCACTTTGAGGGGGTGTTGCAGTCGCGGGCGATCCGTCAGTGCGCGCTGGTAGCGCTCGGCCATGTTGGGCACATGA
>JAKALI010000705.1 GCA_021813195.1 Pseudomonadota bacterium | reverse complement strand
GAGGATTGAACTCTCGACCTCTCCCTTACCAACAGGGCGATGTCGAGGCAGAACCCGTTAGAACGAGTAAGGTCATGGACGGACTCGGCATTCCCGGACCCTCACAGGCAAAATCACCGAATATCGCCGTGTTTCAACGATGATCGCGCGTTTCGCTACCCCAGGGCTACCCGGCTTAGAGGTTTCTTTGGCATGGCCGGTGCATGCTTCGGGCGATGCGAGGAAAACGTGCATGAAAAAGTACTTCACGGAAGCGGCCTTGGAGCGGATGAAGCCGCCGGCCGAGGGTCGCATCGAGCTGGGCGATACCGTCGTCCCGGGGCTCATGCTGCGCGTCACGGCGGGCGGCGTCATGAGCTGGTCGGTGCTCTACAAGGTCCGCGGCGAGGGCGGGCTCAGCCCCAAGACCGGGCGCCCGCTCCGGGGCACACAGCGCCGGATCACGCTCGGCACCTATCCGGTCCTGGGGGTCAAGAAGGCCCGCGAGGCGGCGATCGAGGTTCTGGAAAAGTCGATCGTCGGCACGGACGCCCGCAAGAGCCGCGACGACGCGCTCGTCATCAGGCTTTCCAGCACGGTCGAGGCCGTCGCCCGACGCTTCATCGATCAGGAGGCCAAGCCCAATATCGAGAGCTGGAAGAAAATCGAGCGCGCGCTCGAGATGCACGTGCTTCCCGAATGGGGTGGCCGGCCGATCACGGAAATCCGCCGCCGCGACATCCACGAGCTACTCGACGGGTTTATCGCCAAGGGCAACCCGGGCACCGCGAGCGACGTCAGAAAGCACTTGTCGCGGCTGTTCAACTGGGCCGTCGACCGCGAGATCATCACCGAGAACCCACTCGCCGGCCTTAAGCGCAAGGACCTCCAGTACAAGGCCGACGCCGGCCGCGCGCTGTCCGATCAGGAGCTCCGCGCCGTCTGGCGGGCGACGACGAGGCTTGGCTATCCGTTCGGCCCCTTCTTCCAGCTCATGATCCTGACCGGCCAGCGGCGCAACGAGTGGGCGAACGCAAAGCATTCCGAGGTCTGCGGCCGGCGCAAGGTCCTCGAAATCCCCAAGGCCCGCTACAAGGGCCGCCGCGACCATGTGGTGCCGCTCTCGCCCGAGGCATGGGCGATCTACGCGGCCATGCCCAAGTGGAACGGGCTCGATCCATACCTGTTCAGCACCCAAGCCGGCGAGGCGCCAATCTCGGGCTTTTCGAAGGCCAAGACGTACCTCGACGAGCTGGCCACCGAGGAGCTGAGAGCGGCGAGCAGCGAATCCGCCACAGTGCTACCCAACTACCGCATCCACGATTTCCGGGTCACCTGCGAGAGCCGTCTGGCCGACCTCGGGTTCAATCAGGACGTCCGCGACGCCGTGCTCGGCCACGCCAAGGTCGGCCTGCAACGCACCTACAACAAGCACGACTACGCCGACGAGAAGCGGCTGGCGCTCGAGGCGTACGCGCGGCACGTCATGGGGGTGGTGGGGTGAAGGACGCGAAACCATTTGCCCGAGCCATCGCTCAGGGAAAGATCGAGTCGCCGCCCGAGCCGCCGCTGTTCGATTGGCGCCAACAGTTGGACTCCGCAGGCCAGATTATCAAGGATGTGGCGCGTCCCATCCGGATGATCTCGGCTCAAGGGTTCCGCGAGCGACCGGGCGTAGATCTGGCCGGCAAAGAGGAAAGCCTCGCGCGGCTCATCGCAGATGCAGCCGAGGAGCACGTTGGAGCGCTGGCCCAATTCGAGGCGGCTGCGATGCCGTTTCCGCGATTCCGCAAGTCGCAGCGCAAGACGCCGAGAAAAGGCCCCGGCAAGAATGCGCTCCTCAACGCCTACGAGGCCATCTATTCGGAAGCGGAGACCGAAGCCGAGTACGAACGGCTGAAAGACATTCTTCCTCGGCGAGGACGGGGCAACGACAGGACATCAAAGGATGACCTCAAGCTCGCCATCGGCCCCCTCGTGCCGATCTACTGGATGGCCAAGAGGTGGTGGGAGGAGCACGTCGGGCCCGGATTCTCCCCGTCGTTCGCGGGGGGTGACGATACCGTCGTCGCAGGCAGTGAATACGACGACGCCGACGACCGGTCCGAGCAGCACACGGGCAGCGATTACAACAACGCCGATTCCAGATTTCTTCTCGGCATCCTGAGCCGCGTCGAGCCCAAATGCCGGGCCCGGCATGCCTCTCATCTCTATGACCGCCTTCGGCGTTTGAAGGCCCATCGAATTTCGTCGGATTTGGCCCCGTAAGCAGCGGCGCCAGGAAACGACAGGGTTTCGTTTGGTCAATTCTGACCATATGGAGCCCCCGATGACCCCTCTTCGCTTGATACCGATTGCTGTGGTCCTGGACCGCATCAGCATGTCGAAACCTACCATGTACCGGCTGATCAACGCCGGTGAATTCCCAAAGCCCGTCCCTGTCGGTCGCCAGCGCGTCGCCTTCGTGGAGAGCGAAGTCGCCGCCTGGATCAACCAGCGTGTCGGCCTCCGCGACGCCGGCATCGGCGCCGGAGAGCGCCGCGCCCGCGCCATCCGTGCTGTGGGAGGTCGCCGATGATGTTCGTCAACCTCATCCCCGGTTCGGGTCCACGGACCCGGGAACGCGCCAAATTGATCGCCGGGGAGTGCCTCGGGTTCATGCGCGACGCTTTCCCCGCCGGTCCTTGGGAATTCACCATCAACCTCGGTCCCGAATTGCACTTCGTGGTCATGCAGACCTTTCGCGCGACGCAGGAAGACAAAGCAATGCGCTGGCTCGTGCGCGAGCTCGAGCGTCCGGGAACTTCAGTCTCGGTCGGGTACGTGAGCGTGCGGAGGCAGTCATGAGCAGCCTCAGCGACGCCATCGAATTTCTCAAGGCATTCCATCCGGAAGAACTCTGGGTACTGACAGCGATCGGCCCGGATACGGGCAAGACACAGTCGGCGTCTTTCGGTCGGACTTCGGCTGGCGATGCCCAGGCCTGGATCGAGGCGCACAACGGGACATCGAACCTCTACTTCGCCGTCAACCCCGTGCGTGAGGCAATGACGAAGAAGGCCAAGGCGACCGATGTGGCCGCCCTTGCCTACCTTCATGTCGACGTCGATCCTCGCGTCGGTGAAAAGCTCGCAGACGAACAGGCCAGGATTGCAGAACTGTTCACGACCAAACTGCCCGGTGGCGTGCCGAAGCCCACCGCCGTGGTCTTCTCGGGCGGTGGCTATCAGGCCTTCTGGACGCTCAGGTCCCCTCTCGCA
>JAKALI010000704.1 GCA_021813195.1 Pseudomonadota bacterium | reverse complement strand
CTTTGCTCGGGAATCTTTTCTCAGATTTTGCTCGCAGGAGCGGGAAGTCTGAGAAAGAAATTATGGACGAGCGCAACCGCGCGATGCGGGGGCCTCTGCTCCTGGCCTTTGTAATTCGCATCGAAAAAGACCATCCGCGAGTGCCGCCGCATGAACAATGGCTCGCCGCAGGCGGTGCACTTGCCAATTTTCTGATGGCGCTGCACATGATGGGCTTCGGCGCGAAAATGCTCAGCGGCACAAAAGTGCGTGATCCTGCGATTTGCAAGGCCTTTTGCGAACCTGGAGAAACGCTCGTGGGATGGATTGCCGCCGGCACTGCGTCTAACGCACCGCATCCGCGTTTTAACGACAACCCCGATGCTATCCTGCGTCGCTGGCAACCGCCCCGGAGGCAAACCGAAGCGGCGCAACCCTGAACGAACTGGTGTGGAGCGGGGCGGCACCTGCGATGCTGGGCCCTGTTAACACTTGGGGCTTGTACGAGATTTGAGCAAGGTATATATAGGTTGTCGGTGGATTGCAGGGAGCCGACGACACGGTACGAAAGCTGTTGAATGATTCGCAGTGGGCGAAGCTTCCGCACCCTGCTGTCGCGGGTGTCCAACCGCATCATCAACGAAGTGCGGGGCATCAACCGCGTGGTGTACGACATCTCCAGCAAGCCGCCGGCCACGATAGAGTGGGAGTGAGTAGAAAACCATTATAAAACAAGTAAATATAATGATATGTTCTCGTTTAACATATAGTATTGAATGCTGGATTTCTTTCCTGCAGGAGCGCGTGATCAATTGCGAGTGATATAAATCATCGGATAAAATTACGCATTAACCGAGGATTTGTATCGAATGGCCCGCGACGGCTCACTTTCTCAACGAGAACGCGCACTTGCCTTTCTGAAGACGAAGGGTATGGCGCGGCTGAGCGAACTGATGTCGCAGGGTGTTACCGCGTCTACTGTTTCCCGGCTTGAAACGGAAGGTGCGATTGTCCGGCTTGCGCGCGGGCTGTATCAGCGCCCGGATGCGGCTATCGACGCGCATCACACCCTGGCCGAAGCGGCCAAGCTCGTGCCAAAGGGCGTTATCTGCCTCACCTCAGCGCTGGCGTACCACGAACTGACCGATCAAATACCGGCGAAGGTCTGGATTGCCATTGGACCAAAAGATTGGCGCCCGAAATTCCTTTATCCACCTGCACGCTTCGCACGTTTTCCGAGCAACCACCTGCAAGCGGGCGTTGAGCGCCACGTCATCGACGGCGTCGATGTGCCGATATTCGGAATTGCCAAGACCATTGCGGATCTGTTTCGTTATCGCCGCATCATCGGTATCAACGTTGCTCTCGAAGGCCTGCGCGAAGCCCTCCGAAAACGCAAAGCCACACCAGCGCAGATCGCAAGATATGCCAGCGATGCGGGGGTGTGGAAAATCATGGAACCGTACGTGAGCGCGTTGACTTCCGATGGCTAGGCAAACTCGCGACATCGGTGCTTCGGTGCGCGCTCGACTGCTAGACCTTGCACGCGAGAAGGGACACGCATTCGATCTGCTACTCACTCGGTATGCGGCCGAGCGGCTGCTCTATCGCCTCAGCACTACGCCGCACCGCGATCGCTTCGTGCTCAAAGGCGCGATGCTGATGACGACCTGGTTTGACGCTCCGCACCGCCCTACGCGCGATGTGGACTTCCTCGGCTATGGCGATTCCACACCGGAGTCCGTGCTCGCGGTATTTCGCGAAATCTGCGCGATCGAAGGGGGCGACGGACTCATATTTGACGTCGATGCGTTGCGGGTCGAACTGATACGCGAGGAATTGGAATATGGCGGTCTTCGCATGCGGACGACTGCCCGGCTGGCCGGCGCGCGGATTACGGTGGTTATCGATATCGGTTTTGGCGACGCGATCGAGCCGGGCGTCGAGGAAATCAACCTGCCGGCATTGCTGGACTTTCCTGAACCAAGGCTGCGCGCGTATGCGCGCGAGACAGTCGTGGCGGAGAAATTTCAGGCAATGGTGATGCTCGGCCTCGCCAACTCCCGGATGAAGGACTACTACGACATCTGGATGTTGAGTCGAAGCTATGACTTTGACGCAGACCGCCTGAGCCGCGCCATCGTTGCGACGTTTGCACGGCGCGGAACCGCGATCCCGGAAGAAGTTCCTGACGCTCTGACCGCAGTTTTCGCAACTGACGCGACAAAACAGCGCCAGTGGGCAGCGTTCTGCAGGGACTTGGCCGCGGATGTGCCGGCACTCGAAACAATCGTCACCGATCTCGCGGATTTTCTGATGCCGTATGCGCAGCAAGCCAGACATCGGAGCGGGGGTGGCTGAACATGATCCATCGGCGGAACTGAAGGCCGAAAACGCCCGTCTGATCGCATTGCTGGAAGCGAACGGCATTAAATGGCGCGTGGAGACAGAGCATGGGCCGGCGGCTTCAACGCCGGAGCCCTCACGTTTATCCACGGGCGAAAAAGTGGCGCTGTTTCGCCGGTTGTTCCGGGGCCGCACGGATGCCTACCCTGTGCGCTGGGAGAGCAAGACGACGGGCAAGTCGGGTTACGCACCTGCCTGTGCGAACGAGTGGCGCGCTGGAGTGTGCGAGAAGCCACGTATCAAGTGCGGAGACTGTCGGAATCGCTTGTTGATCCCGCTTTCTGACGCCGCCATCTACGGCCACCTGGCCGGTGACCACACGATCGGCGTCTACCCGCTGCTGGAGGACGACTACTGCCATTTCCTCGCGATCGACTTCGACGAAGCTGAATGGAAAGAGGATGTTCGCGCCTTCGCCGGCTCGTGCACCGATCTTGGCGTCCCGGTTGCGATCGAGATTTCCCGCTCGGGAAACGGGGCGCACGCCTGGATCTTTTTCGCCGACCGCGTATCGGCCCGGGATGCTCGCAGGTTGGGCACCGCCATCATCAGTCACACCTGTGCGCGTGCCCGGCAACTGAAACTCTCGTCCTACGACCGGCTGTTTCCCAATCAGGACACCATGCCCAAGGGCGGCTTCGGCAATCTGATCGCCCTGCCGCTGCAGAAGAAGCCGCGGGAGAACGGCCGCACTGTGTTCGTCGACTCCGAGTTGCGGCCTCACCCGGACCAGTGGAAATTCCTCGCATCGATCCAGCCGATGTCGCCGCGCGACATCGAGCCGGCGATCGTGCGGGCCACGGGCGGCGTGCATCCCCTCGATGTGACCTTTATCGACGATGAGGATCTGGCGAC
>JAKALI010000703.1 GCA_021813195.1 Pseudomonadota bacterium | reverse complement strand
GGTTCGAGACTTCAAGCAGGCCGTCGCCCCGTTGTCGGAAACGCGCAGACATGTCTTCGGGGGATTCACGAAGTGCTGCTATTCCCTTCAGAAATTCGACACCGACCCAGAGCGTCGACTAGCAGTCACGATTGACGCCGACCCGACCGCCGAGAAGTGGGTTAAGCCCGCTCCCAAGCAGTTCCGTATCGACTACCGCTCCGGCGAGGCGTACGAGCCGGACTTCGTGGTGGAGACGAAGACCCGGATGCTTATATGCGAAGTGAAGGCGAGCAATGAACTCGACGACGCGACTGTCAAGGCCAAAGCCGCCGCCGCGACGAAGTGGTGCAAGACTGCTACGCAACACGCTCCCGGAGGCGGCACCAAGCCTTGGAGTTACGTGCTGATCCCTGATGACCAGATTAGAGGTAACGCAACTCTTGACGGATTGGTGGCGAGGTTTGCGACCTCTTGAGTGAGAGGCCGGTGGCAGAGCATGGAAGGCTATCTACTGAATGTTATTGAAGTTGTCCCGATTGTCTTTCGCCATCTATCGCCGGCCGCCTTCTGTAAGCGGAATGTATTGACGGTCAATCTGACGGTAAATCGGAATGCAGAATTGCGATAAGATCAGCGGCGATAGGCACTTAGGTGGCTTAGCGACGATCGAGTGGGAATAATCTCGGCGATTGTTTGCGTCAATGCATCTTAGAGATAGATTCGAAGGGGACATTTCTATTTGGCAGCTACACCCGAATTGGCGATGTTATCTTTTACGCACCAAACTGCGGTGGCTAACCCTTTCGCCTCTTAGTCGCTGGTCGCTCCGGGCGCCGCTTGGCGACGAGTTTTCCGAAGGCGCGATCTAACGCCCCGGGCATGTCATCAGCGCCAACTTCTAGCGCCATCTCTTTGAAGCGATCCAACTGCGTAACTACGGCTTTTGGCGTAGATCGAGCTGCGGGCTTTTTGCTTCGGGTTTGCATATTACTAGTCTATGGCCTGCCACATTGCCGGACAGATCGATTAGCTCTTGATCGAACGTATGGAATTGGTCGGCCCTATGGAGAATAGCCGTTGCCAAGTGAAGCGAATCTGGCGTCCCGATTACCTTGGTGCCAGAATTTTTGCAGTGATTGCGTATGTCGTGCGCTAACTGAGCGACCTTGGTATCCACGCCGACGCGAGAAAGTCGCCTCATAAGGCCTTGGAACAGCGTATCTACGCCAGCGGGAATGGTCGCCTGCAATACCTCTACGGTCGTGATTACTGACGTCATGATGCGGCAGTCGCGCTTCTTAGATCGCTCGATGATCTCTCGCACGCCATCCATTTCCCCGGACTTGCGTTCCTCATCCTTCAACCATGCGAGGAGTAAACATGTATCCCAGTAGTACAAAGGATCAGCGCCAGGCATCGCGCAGCTCCCGTACAAAAGCTTCGCTACTTAGGCGTCCGGTTGCATCGGGGGCGCGACCTCGCAAGTCCTCCCAAGTAGGAAGTTCATCCTCGGGCGGGAAAGAGTCGATTGCGGTCACAGCAATAGCGTGTGCAAACGAAGCGCCCTGACGGTATTTCATCACCCCCGTTACTTCGACCCTGCGGCCAACGGCATAAATGGCGTCGTCTAACAGGCCACCGGGGAAATGGCAGGCGACCTTGCGCGGTCCCACATCGGGATAGATATGGAAAGTGTTGGCGCCCTCGTGAATATTAATTTGCTCCAGACGCCCTTCGATAAATCCCGCGCATTCTTCGTCTACTGCCAAAGCCGCATCGACGCGCCTGGTAACGGCATCGTCCATTTCATAATGGGCATTGTTGACCAGAAGGGTTGCGTATTTGAGCTGTCTTCCCACGGGCTTTGCGAGAGCACGCAGGTCTTCTAGCAAATCAGCGTCATAGCCATCTAAGTTTTTCCCGGTCGTCACCGCATCCGCAACGGATTCAAATCTCTGGAGAACAAGCGCAGCGATGTGCTCATTGCCGGGCGCCGGAGCCACAACAACTCGCATGGGGCTGTTGTACGACAACTCTTCTATATTGAATACTGTAGCGGCATTGTCCTCGCTGGTATCGCGGGAAATCCTGCCCAGAGCCGCACTTAGTCGTTGCAACTCAGTAAGAAAAGTGTTGAGCCGGATACGTCCTTCCGCCTCTGGAACACCCTCCAGAATCAGGGTGACGCGATTGTCTTTCGCCATAACCGGGACCCTAAATTTCTTTCCATGGAGTTCGGACTCTATCCGTTTAATGAGTCCCGGTACATGAGCGTCTTACCCTTCGCACCGGCTACCGCGATGCCCATGCGCTGCGTGTCGCCGATGCCGAGTTTCGCGCGCGTGTTCTGACGGAAATCGAACTCGCATAAGTAACGGTCAAGATGCGTCTTGTCCATGTGCTGGTAGGTTCCAACAAGGCCGCGCTTGAAAATCGAGAAGAAGCCTTCCAGCATGTTGGTATGCACGTCGCCGCGCGCCCACTCGAACTTCGAGTGATCGATCGACTCGTGATTGCGGACCTGGAACTTGTACATCTGCGCGCCGTCGGTGACCAAGCAGCTGTCCTCGTGCAGATTCTCAAAAATTGCCTGTCGCACGTTTTTGTGATCGAGGTACATGGAGCGGATGTTGCCGCCGCGCTCGACCAGGGAGAACACCTGCGGCGCGGGGCAAGCGCGGTACGGCAGGCTCGGGTCTTTGCGGGTCTTGGTGGACTTCGCGAGATACGTTTCGTCGGCCTCGACGGTCTTGCCTTCGCCGCCCAAGAGTCCGGAATCGGCAGCCGGGGCCATCGCCAAGCGGATGCGGTGGCCTATGTGCCATGCGGTACGCATGGAACCGCCCAACATCCGTTGCAACTGGCGGATCGAGATACCTTTCTTGCTGGAGCACATCAGATAGATCGCTTGAAGCCAGTGCGTCATCGGGACATGGCTGTCCTCGAAAATGGTCTCCATCTTGACCGTAAATGGTCTTCGGCATTCGTTGCATTTACGCAAGCCGATACGCGTGGTCTTGCCCTTGAGCTTCGTGATGCGGGCCTGGTCGCAGTTACCGCAGTGCGGGCACATGGGGCCATTCGGCCAAAGCTGCGCCTCTACGTATTCGTAGGCAGCCTGTTCGTCGCGAAATTCCGGAGCATTGAGGTTCGAGTTCATGGTAGAAATCGTACCCGTTGTGCGGTGGTATGGCAAAGGTAACATTGCCCCCGAATTTCGCATAACATCCATTGAGGTAAAACGCGCCGATCACGTAATT
>JAKALI010000702.1 GCA_021813195.1 Pseudomonadota bacterium | reverse complement strand
GGTCGAGGCGCTGAGCTTCGAGCCGCAATCGACCAACGAAGCGGCTCAGGGACTCTTTGCCGGCGGCAAGTCGATCGAGTTGGCCTACGTCGGCACCGGTCTTGCCGATCGCAACCAGTCCGTCCCGGTTCATTTCGCCATTCGCAGTGACACGGCCGGTCTCCGCGCCGGCCAATTCATGACGGTCCTGGCGACCACCGCCAATGACCGTACCGGCATTGCGTTGCCGCGCGAGGCGGTTTTGCGCGGCCCCAATGGGCAGAGCATCGTCTACGAGCACAGCAACGCTGAGCGCTTCGTGCCACGAGAGGTTCGCATCGAACAGCTCGATGCAGAGCGCGTTTTGATTGTCGCTGGCATCGAGCCCGGAAAGCGTGTGGTCACGACAGGCGCCGAACTGCTGAACCAGATCCGCTGATCCTCCCATCACCATGAGCACAAGGAAAAACAACATGGCCGTCGTGAACTACAGGGCTGCACGAATCGTCGGAGCCGCCATCGCGAGCGCAACAACCCTCGCAGTCGGGTCGCTGACGTTCGCTCAGGATCATTCGAAGATGAGCCAAGGCGAGCACAACATGGCGACGTCCGCTGCAGCGTCTCCGGCCGCAAAGGCCTTCGAGGCGGTCAACGCGAAGATGCACAAGGACATGACGATGTCGTTCAGCGGGGACGCGGACGTCGACTTCGTCAAGGGCATGATTCCGCACCATATCGGCGCGGTCGACATGGCCAAGGTCGTCTTGCAGTACGGCAAAGACCCGGAAGTCCGGAAGCTGGCCGAAGAGATCATCAAAGCGCAAGAAACCGAGATCACGTGGATGCGCGACTGGCTCAAGAAGAAGGGCGTGCAGTGACGCTCGTGAGATATCCCGTGCCGTAGTGGAACACGGCACCGGAGCCACGGAACTGGCCGTGGCAGTGCCAGTCCAAAGCCCTCAGAAGCACAGCGCATTCCCGAGATAGGACGACGCGGCGGCCATGTTCACATTTCTGGTTACAGCTTCGCTCCGCAATCGTCTGCTGGTGCTCGCACTCGCGGCGGTGATGGTGCTCTATGGCGCCTTCACGCTGCAGAGGCTGCCGGTCGACGTGTTCCCGGATCTCAACCGGCCGACAGTCACGATCATGACCGAGGCGGAAGGACTGGCACCGACCGAGGTCGAGCAATTGGTTTCATTCCCGATCGAAACGCAGATGAACGGCTTGCCCGGCGTCTCGCGCGTGCGCTCCGTGTCTGGCGTTGGATTGTCCATCATCTACGTCGAGTTCGAATGGGGAACCGACATCTTCCGCAACCGCCAGCAGATCTCCGAGCGGCTGGGTCTCGTCAAGGAGCAACTCCCCGCGAACGTGACGCCGCAGATGGGTCCGATCAACTCCATCATGGGGCAGATCTTGATGTTCGCGGTCACGGCCGAGACGGCGAGCCCGATGGAGGTGCGCGAGATCGCCGATTTCGTAATCCGGCCGCGCCTCTTGACCATCCCGGGCGTCGCCCAGGTCATTCCGATCGGCGGCGAGGTGCGGCAGTTCCGCGTGGCGCCGAACACACCCGCCATGCGCGCGCTCGGTGTCACGCTCGAGCAGTTGGAGCGCGCGCTCGAGCGCTTCGGCACTAATAGCGGTGGTGGCTTTGCCGACCAGTACAGCCGCGAGTACCTCATCCGCAACATCGGGCGGACACTCAAGCTGGAGGATCTGCGCGACGTCGTCATTACCGCCGAGGGCGGACGCTCGGTCTATCTGCATCAGGTCGCAGAGGTGAGCTATGGCGCCCGCCTGAAGCGCGGCGAAGCGGGGTTCATGGGCAAGCCCGCCGTCATCGTCTCGGTCGAGAAGCAGCCCGCGATCGACACGGTGAAGTTGTCGGCGGAAGTCGAGCGCGCCCTTGCCGAGCTGAACGCGACGATGCCGAAGGGCATCAAGATCGACAACATTGTCTTCCGGCAGGCCAACTTCATCGAAACCTCCATCGGCAACGTCAAAACTGTGCTGGTGGAAGCTGTCGCCGTCGTTGCGATCGTCCTCTTCCTGTTCCTGCTCAACGTCCGCACCACGTTCATCTCGCTGACGGCGATTCCTGTTTCTATCCTAATAACGGCAATCGTCTTCTACGTCCTCGGTCTGTCGATCAACACGATGACACTCGGCGGACTGGCCATCGCCATCGGTGAGTTGGTCGACGACGCGGTGGTCGACGTGGAGAACATCTTCCGTCGGCTACGCGAGAACCGCGAGCAGGGCAATCCACGCTCGATATTCAACGTGGTGGTCGGCGCCAGCCAGGAGGTCCGCTCGGGTATCGTCTACGCGACGTTGATCATCGTGCTTGTCTTCGTACCATTGTTCTCTCTATCCGGCATCGAAGGCCGGCTGTTCGCGCCGCTCGGGCAGGCTTACATTATTTCCATCCTCGCCAGTCTCGTCGTCTCGATCACGTTGACACCTGTGATGGCCTATTACCTGCTCCCGAGCCTCAAGCGGCTCGACGAGCACGAGGGGTGGCTCGTTCGCAATCTGAAGCGGGGCAATCGCGCGCTACTCGCATGGTCGTTCGCGCGTCCGCGCACACTGATGATTGGAGCCACAGCGGGAGTGCTCGCAGCGATTGCCGCCGCCGTCGCACTTCCGCGCGCCTTCCTGCCGCCGTTCAACGAAGGCACGCTGACGATCAATACGCTCTTTCAGCCGGGCATCTCACTGGCTGAAAGCCATCGCGTTGGGCTGATTGCCGAACGCCTGATCATGGAGGTACCAGAGGCCAAGCTCGTTGCCCGCCGCACCGGCCGCGCCGAGCTGGACGAGCATGCCGAGGGCGTTCACTCGTCCGAGATCGAGGTCGATCTCAAGCCTTCGGGTCGGACGAAGAACGAGATCATCAACGACATCCGCAGCCGTCTGTCGGTCCTGCCCGCAGCCACCAACATCGGTCAGCCCATCTCGCACCGGCTCGACCACATGCTGTCGGGCGTGCGCGCCCAGATCGCCGTTAAGATCTTCGGTGAGGACCTCGATACGCTGCGCGGCCTTGCCGAGGATCTGCGCCTGCGTTTGTCGAAGATTCCGGGCGTTGTGGATTTGCAGGTCGAGCGCCAGGTGCGCATTCCGCAGCTCGAGATCACGGTCAACTACAAGAAGGCCGCGCTTTACGGATTGCAGCCCGCCAGGATCACCGAGGAGCTGGAAAGGCTGTCCAACGGGCGGCTCGTCTCGCGCCTTATAGACGGCAGCAAGCGCTTC
>JAKALI010000701.1 GCA_021813195.1 Pseudomonadota bacterium | reverse complement strand
CCCGGCACGCCGAAAGAGGCCGCACCGGAGACGGAAGAAGCCAACGAGGAACTCGACAAGATCGAGCGCACCGTTGGCGGCGACCTTCGTATGAGCGCCAAGGCCGACGAAGTGCTAACAGCGCGAGGAAAGCCAAAGTGGGTCAAGCCTGCCGGAGATCCAACCTTCCTGATGCAGCGTCGGTTCTGGATCGTTCCGACCGCTGGCCTCGGCAAGGTGCGCTGGTTCTCGCCATCGTATCCGCTTGATGCACAGCATCTCTACTGTGAATACGACCCCCGTAATGGCTGGACGGCTCACGGCGCGGTCGATACAAATGGCGTCCTTCATAGGGCTTGAAGTATGGTATGGGTTGACCGATGGCCGCTTCGAGCCCCGCGCGCAGAGGAGTTGCCAGATTGGGAGTTGCAGGATTTTCTTCGCGTTGCGCACCGCAACCCAAACGCATTCTCGGATTGGGAATGCGATTTTTGTGATTCGCTGGACAGCCAGATGGACACAAAGATGGACATCCTTAGCAAAGAGTGCGCGCTAACCCAGAGGCAGCAGGAAGTGGTCGATAACACCCCAAGCAGCCGGCAGATCGATGTGCTTAACCGAGGCCTGTTGCGCAGATTATGGAATAACGATCCAGAACTCTGGAAATGAGCTTGACAGCCGCGTACGTTTGCTATTGTATGCGCTTGTCCTAATACTGTCCCAGACCAAAGAGGTGAACAATGGGCAAGATTACGATTTCCGGCGATTCTTTGCGTGAGATTATGGAAACCATCGGCGCTCTGACGGCTGAACTTGGCGGCGGCTTCGCTGACGCACCCGCTCCGGCTGCTGCACCCGAAGCTCCGAAGGCGACCCGTTCGCGCAAGAAGGCCGAAGCTCCCGATCCGATCCAGCCTCCGGCTGCCGCTCCCGAGGGCGCCAATCCGTTCACGCGCGAGATCATCCCTCCGGCTCCAGCTCCGGCTCCCGCCACGCCGCTGACGTTCGCTCCGGCGCCCGAACCCGCGCCGCTGACGTTCGCCCCCGTGCAGGAAGCCACGCCCGTCGACCGTCCCGCAGTCGCGCGGCTGAAGCAGCAGATCGACCTTCTGGCGCAGCAGCATGGCTACGCCCAGGTCATGAACTGGGTGATGACGACGGGCTTCTCGCAGCCGGCCGGGACCGATCCGCGCGATTTTCTGTCGACGACGATCCACAACTTCCCCGATGAGGCGCTCGACAAGGTCTACAAGTCGGCCGGAGGCAAGTGAACCGTGGGGGCGCATGCACTCTTCGCCCCCTCGTCGGCGGCTCGCTGGTTGGCATGCCCTGCCAGCGTCGCCATCGCCGCAGAGCTGCCGAACTATGACAGCGACGAATCGCGCGAAGGGACGCGCGTCCACAAACTGATCGAGGACGCCATCAACGGCGCCCAGATCCCCGACAGCGAAGCGGAGAACGTCGCCTACGGCGTCGAACTCATGCTGTCCTTCGTCCAGAAGCTTGGCGGCATGAACGCCGTCAAGCCTGAAACGCGCTTGACCTACAGCAAGCACGTCTGGGGGACGGCTGACGTCTTTCAGTCGCACCCGTCTATCACGACCATCGTCGATTACAAAAATGGCGCGATGGACGTAACGGCCGACCGCAATAAGCAACTCCTGACCTATGCTGTCGGCGCACTTGAGCAGTACGGGCCGGCCAAGCACTACCGCCTCGTTATCGTCCAGCCTAACAGTCGGACGGCTGGCGAACAGGCGGAAGTGAAACAGGCAATTGCGACGCTCGAAGAGGTCGAGAAGCACCGCGACCTTATCGACGACGCGGTGGCCCGCGGCCTCAGCGGGGAGCCGCCCCAGCCTGGGCGCCATTGCCGCTACTGCCCCGCTTTCGGCAATTGCCCGGCGACGCAGGAAATGCTGCCGATGCTGATGACAGCAATCCGTCTGGCGCCAACCGAAGTGCCCGATCACATGGCGGCGCGCATCCTGCGCACGCTCCGCGGCCTCGACGATTTCCGCAAGGGACTCGAAAAGGATCTGATGAAGCGTTTTGCGTCGGGTGCGCAGATCACCGACGTCAATCTCGGCACGACATCAAGCCATCGCAAGTGGAGCGACGAGCGCGCGGCCGTGGCCGAACTGATGAACGCTTACGGACTGAATGGCGTCGATCCCGTCTCGCCGGCCACGGCCGAGAAGATGGGCGGCGCGGGCAAGGAAATCGTGTCGCGACTGGCATTCAAACCGCCGGGCAATCCGTCGCTGAAATACTGAAGGAGGGCGAAATGAGCGAGAAAGATGGAGGGCCGGCGTTTCCGACGTTGTGGCAGCCTGAGATGCGACATGAAGAATCTGGCGACGTACTACAGCACGCCGGCTTGGTTGAGCCGGGCATGTCTCTTCGCGACTGGTTCGCCGGGCAGGCGTTGGCGGCGGTTCTCATGCGCCACCAGTCTGACAATCCTGCGCATTTTGCGGCGGACGCATATTTTATCGCCGACGCCATGCTCGAAACGCGAAACAAGAAGAAGGAGGCTTGACACACCGCATACGTTCGATAGGATCAAACCGCACCCTGGTACTGCGTTTTCTCTGGAACAAAAGGATCTGGTAAAATGGCACGCGAAACCATCGCAATCACGCTTTTCAACGGACAGATCGTCTACTCGCGTCGGCTCTTCGAGCCCGAAACGAAGGACATGGCGGGCAAGCCGCTCGACACTCCGAGCTATTCCTGCAACGTCCGTTTCCCCAAGACCAAAGCCCACTGGTGGGAAGAACCGGCGCTCGCCCCATTCATGGACGCCGTCAAGGTGATCCACGCCCGCGAGATGGCAGGCGTCAATCCGGCGGCGCTGGAACTGCCGATCAAGGACGGCGATCGCCCCAACCGCCAGGGCAAAACGCCCGATTGGGCGAAAGGACATTGGTTCATCCGCGCTTCATCGGGCTTCGCGCCCAAGGTCGAGCAGCTGGTCAATGAACAGCCGTCTGAGATCCAGTCACTGTCGATCGGTGGTCGGCGTCTCTGGGGTGACGGCGACTTCGTGGCTGTCGCCGTGTCGATTGCCAAGCGCATGAACGACAACATCGGCATTCGCGCCTACCTCAATGGCGTTCTGTTCACTGGGAAGGGCGCTGAACTGAGCACTGGCGGTGGCAGCGGCGTCGACTGGGGCGCGGCAGTCGCGCTGGCCCAGCAGCAGGGCATCCAGATCCGGACAGGTGGTGGCATGCCGGAGGCTTTCCCCGGCGCCGGAGCCAATCCTG
>JAKALI010000700.1 GCA_021813195.1 Pseudomonadota bacterium | reverse complement strand
CGGTGCAATGCCAACGATGCCGAGAATACTTCGTTCGAGCGACTTGACGCTGTGGGCGCGAAAATACCAGCGATACACCGCAGCGGGCATCCCCATGGTAACGACGATGCGAGCCGACCGACCGATTAGCCCTTTCTTGGCGACCGGATTTTGGCCTTCTTTGTGGAACGCGAAACCAGGGCGCGCCACCTGTTCCAAAAAACCCTTGAGCAGCGCCGGCATGTCGCCCAGCCAAAGCGGAAAGATGAGCACCAGATGCTGAGCCCATTGGATGGCGTCCTGGGCGGGCGCCAAGCCGGTGGGCAGGGCGCCCTGCTCCCATTCGGATTGGCTGCGCAAGATCGGAAACTCGAGCGTCGCCACATTGATGCGCCGAATGTCATGGCCACCGGCCTCGGCGCCGCGCACGTAGGCTTCCTCCAGCGCATGGCAGAGATGATTTTGGCTGCTGTCCGGATGGCCCTGGATTAGGAGAATCTGTTTACCCACGCTATCCCTCAGATCGGCAATGCCAGGACGGCAACTACCAATTTAGCGCAGTTTTGGTCGTCTATCCTTGGCGGGCCGCTCCGTCTCTCAAGGACGCTGCGTCGCCGGGTTCTGCTTTGGAATCCCTAACAGGCAGGCTCATGTCAGTGTCTCCTGGGCATTTTTGGGTGCCGCGGCATGGCGCCTATGCCTGCCAGTTTGACCAGAAGCTCCATGAACCAGGAGCGTTTGCGCCGGGGTTCCTTGCCAGTGTTCTCCGAATTTTCTGGGGGTTTCTCCTTAGGGGACTTTCCCATACAACCTCCTTGGGTAGGTGGATGCGGGCCGGCAGTTGCGCCGGTGTTACCGGAATTGGTAACTGGCTTTGTTGGCGGCATACGTCTCAGTTTGGCCGTTGTTCATGGCCCGTTCGCTTTATGCTCGACTGAACATAGAGCGGCCACCCAATATGCCACGCAGCGGTATCCGCGGCCTTAATCAGAAATGTCGCCTGCCAATCTATAGTTCCCCGTGATTGAGCGCGGTACGGCATTGATCACCATCCAAAATTAGGACGGTCAGACGGCGCTGCCGACCTAGCGGGTCCGGGCGGCTTTCACGAACTCGATCGAGGCCTGAAACAGCTCGAGATCTTTCTCATACTCAGATGCCTCGGCGCGGTCGATCTGTATCCATTCCCTGGTGCTAGCCATACCGCCGGGCTGAAACGGGACGACGTCGCTCCTTGAGAACTGCAGTTCGGTCGCGGTGGAGGCGGGCAGGCGCAGCCCGACGCCGCGACCTCTGATGCAGGCAAACATCTTGTCGTTCACGAAGTAGGCATCAAGGCCGCTGATTTTTCTTGCGCTGACGCCAGGGAGTTTGAGAAGCAGTGCGTCGATCAGTGCCTTGCGATTGGATTCGGGTGTTTCGGTATTCAAGTGGGATCCACCGGGGTTGTCATGCACAGAGTGCTTTAATCATAAGCAATGCCTGGCGCTGCTGCCAAAGACGCACGCCCAATTCAGGGCATGTCGATCTGTCGGCAGGTTTTGGCTGTAAGCGGAAGTCCCTGGCACACATAGCCGAGGTCAGTTTGGGTTCCATGCCGTCGTTGATGCTAGCACCTACTCCAACGGTCGCGAGCCGGCGTCATCGTCCAACTGGCGAATGACTCTGGCCGGAACCCCCGCTACAAATGTATTGGGGGGCACATCCTTCGTCACGACGGCTCCGGCACCTACCACAGAGTTCTCGCCTACTGTGACGCCACCCAGTATGGTCGCGCCAGCCGCGATCCAGACGTTCGTTTCAATCTCGATCGGCTTTGCCTCGATATATGCGCGCCGCTTGGACGGTTCCAATGGGTGATTCGCGGTAAGGATGCTCACGTTCGGGCCGATCATGACCAAATCGGCGATGTCGACACCGCCCATGTCGTATATGGTGCAGCACTGATTTATGAAAACTTTGTGGCCGATGGTGATTTCGCGCCCGCCAGACGTATAGAAGGGTGGGATGAGCCTGAATGTTTCATCGACAGGCCGGCCGATTAATTCGCTGAAGATTTTTCTTATTTCCGCCTCGTCATCGAAGGTGAGTTTGTTCAACTCCGACGTCAATCGCATCGCCTGCTTGACGGAAGCTGACACTTTCTCCCATTCCGGGCCGGAGGTTGGTATGCGCTGAATTTTTTGCGGCTTGTTTGAGTCCACCCGACGTCCTCAGGATGATTGCCGGCCTACGTTATCACACCGTGAATTGCGCAGGTTTTGGTGGTGGCGGAGTGGGGGGCGTAGGGCAAGATCGGCCTCATGCGTCGCGAAAGCCGGCGGGCGCCTGAGATGCCTACTGCCGGATTCTGCCGTTACCAAAAGCGGTCATCGGCGTCAGTCTGTGTAACGATCCCTTGCCGTAGCTATGCCTTAATGTCTTCCGGGGCGGGACGAGATCGACGTCCTCGCCCACGTCCGGCATTGATGCCTAGTCCTTCTAAAAAGTGGGCCACCATGTCCGCCAAGCGCCATCCATGAATAGCCCAAGTCGGCTGTGACAGAAAAACCCCTCCGAAGAGGTGTTGCGCTTGGATTTAGGGCTTCTCGTGATGTTTGTCTTGGCGCTTCTCGGGCCCGCGGACGAAGATGAAATATACGCCCCACAAGAGTACCGACAAAATGCTCAATGCAATCCATAAGGGCGTGTAGTCCATCATTCCCTGCCCCTCAAAAGAATTATTGCTACCCACTCCATCAGCACAAAAATAACAATCGAGATTAGCGTAGTAAACCGGTGGTTTTCATCAAGCGAACTATAGCCGAACACCGCAAGGGCTGCCGTCAGGACACGTAACCGGCCTTTGAGCGCGATAGAATGGGCTGCATGTGCGGACGCTTCGCCCAAGGCGCCTCTCTCGGTCTCATCGAACGCATGTTGCGTTTGGAGACCATCCATAACCACGTGGCGGAAGGTCCGCCGCGCTACAACGTCGCACCCTCCCAACCCGTCACGACCCTGCGGCTGACCAAGGGGGGTGAGCGCGAACTGGTGTCGCTGATCTGGGGCCTGATCCCGCACTGGGCCAAGGATCCTTCCACGATGCACGCCCCGATCAACGCGAGGATAGAGAGCGCCGCGGAGCGCCCCACCTTCCGCGACAGCTTCCACCATCGGCGGGCCATCGTACCTGTTTCGGGTTTTTATGAGTGGCAGGTCAAGCTTGGCCACAAGCAGCCCTATTTCATCCGCCCACAGGGGGACGAGGACTTGTTGTTCCTGGCGGGGCTGTGGGATCG
>JAKALI010000699.1 GCA_021813195.1 Pseudomonadota bacterium | reverse complement strand
GATCTCGATGAACCCCGGCAGCGCATCCGTGTAGGTCGAGCGCAATTTGGTCAGCTGTCGCCATTGCAGCATGGTGTCGATCAGACGTCGTGCATCTGGGGCTAAATCTTCGTTGGCCGCCAGATCATCAAGCAAGCCTGCGCGCGTCTCCCACTGTCCGGTTTTGGTTTTCTTGCCGCCCGGCAATTTGAGTGTGTCGAAGAGGAATTCGCCGAGCTGTTTTGGCGAAGCAAGATTGAATTTCTGCCCCGCAAGCTCGTAGACCTGCGCTTCTAGTGCGGCTGCGCGTTGCGCGAATTCACCCGATAGTCGCGAAAGAATGTCGCGGTCCACTGCGATGCCGGCTTTTTCCATTGCGACGATGACCGGCACCAGTGGACGTTCGAGAGTTTCGTATACGGTCGACATGCGATCAGCGGTCAGCCGGGGCTTGAGCAGCATCCACAGCCGGAGTGTCACGTCGGCGTCTTCCGCGGCATATTCGGTGGCCTTGTCCAACGGCACATCGGCAAAAGTCTGCCCTGTCTTCTTCGCGCCCGGCGCATGTGCGATGACGGCGTCGAAGGACATGCACGTATGTCCGAGATGCCGTTCGGCAAGCTCATCCATGCCGTGCCCGCCACGTCCACCGTCGAGCGCGTAGGAGATCAGCATCGTGTCGTCGAGAGGTGTGATGGTGATGCCATGACGACTAAGAACGAGTGCATCGAACTTAACGTTCTGCCCGATCTTCAAAGTCGCCGGGTCCTCTAAGAGGATTTTCAAGCGCGAGATGGCAGCTTCGATGTCGATCTGCGCTGGTCGCTCGTCGCTGCTGCCAAATAGATCGCCATGACTTCGGCCATGCGCGAGTGGGACATAGCAGGCTTCGCCCGGGCTCACGGCCAGCGAAAAGCCGACCAGATCTGCGCGTATGGCGTCAAGGCCCGTCGTCTCGGTATCGAAGGCCACGTGTCCAACATCGCGAGCGCGGTCGATCCAATGATCGAGCCGCTCGAGCGTCGTGACGGTCTCATAGCGGGAGCGGTCGATGGGTTGGGCCCGCGCGGCATGCCGGCCGGCTGCGACCGCAGCCTCTGGTGTTCCTGCACCGCCCGAGATGGGGGTCGGCCTCTCATCGCTGTGCGGGCTGTGGTGGGTCGCCTTTTTGGCGCGAGGAACCGAGGAGCCAACCGACGTTTCGAGCGCTGGTGGCGGATCGACGGCGAGTTTTTCGGCGATGCGGCGCGTCAGCGTGTTGAACTCCATCGCGCGCAGAAAACCGATAAGTTGCTCAGGATCAGGATCGCGCACGCCGAAGGCTTCGACGGGCATGGTGTTGGGCACGTCGTCCTTCAGGCGCACCAGTTCGCGCGAAATGCGCGCTTGGTCGGCAAACTCAATCAGTTTCTCGCGTCGTTTGGGCTGCTTGATCTCATCGGCGTGCTCAAGCAGCGTATCGAGATCGCCGTAGGCGCCAATCAATTCTGCTGCGGTCTTGATGCCAATGCCCGGCACGCCCGGCACATTGTCGGTCGAATCTCCGGCAAGTGCCTGCACGTCGACGACCTTGTCCGGGCCGACTCCGAATTTCTCGACCACTTCATCAGGCCCGATTCGCTTGGCCTTCATGCCGTCGAGCATTGTTACGCCTGGGCGGATGAGCTGCATCAGGTCCTTGTCCGACGACACGATCGTGACGTCGCCGTCTTTGGCGAGCACGTCGCGCGCGTAGGTGGCGATGAGATCATCGGCTTCAAAGCCATCCTGTTCGACGACGGCGACGTTGAAAGCCCGAGCGGCCTGCCGGATCAACGGGAACTGCGGAACCAGTTCTTCGGGCGGCGGGGGACGGTTGGCCTTGTATTTGTCGTAGATGGCGTTGCGGAATGTCTCGCGCCCGGCATCGAACACGACGGCGATATGGGTCGGCGCTTCGGAGGCTTTGCTCTCCTGCAAGAGCTTCCACAGCATTGCGCAGAACCCATGGACGGCCCCGACGGGCAAACCATCCGACGGCCGCGTCAAGGGTGGCAGCGCATGAAAGGCGCGAAAAATGAATCCCGAGCCGTCGATCAAGTAGACGTGGCTGCCCTTGACAATAGGAACGGCTTCCGACGTCCGCTCAGGAGTGGCGGAGGCCACTGGTTGGTGTGTCTCAGATTTCGTGCTCATGTGGGCGGAACTATAGGCGCTCCGCAGGCGAAGACTAGTCCCTAGACGATCCCTAGGCTCATTGAGCCGCGCCCAGGCCAAAGTTCAAGGCGGCCCTAAAAGGCCTTCCGGCCCTGTAATCAGTCAGGCCGCCTTGGAGAGCGGGCCCTGAGTGACGATTTTCTTCAGAGCCGCTTCGAAGTCCTGGCGCTGGGCAGTGGTCAGGCCTTGTAGAAGTTGCGCATCGACATCGCGGGCGGTCGGCATGGTGCGCTCCAGCATGCGCTTGCCCTCCGGCGTGATGCGAACGGCATACATTCGGGCATCACGACGCGTGCGCCGCCGGCTCAACAGACCGCGCGCCACCAGCCGGCGCACGATGTCGGCGAGCGTGGAGCGGTCGATGCCAGATACCTCGCACAGTGCCGTTTGGCTGGGATCGTCCAAACCATCGACAACGGCCAGCACGATGAACTGACGCGCCGTCAATCCAGCGTCGGCGACGGAGCGCGCGAACAGGTCCTCGGCATGCTGACTTGCTCGGTGAAGAAGATGCGTAATGCTCGAATTGATCAATCGTAGTACAGGAGCGTTCATGGGTTCTGGCTCCGCGGTTGAGCTTAGTCTATAAGAGATGTGCTGAGACACGGCAGACGCTCTGTGGCGCGTGAGGCATGCGTCGCTCAGCACTGTGCAAGCTTCTAGGTCAATTTACCGTACTGCGCTTGACCGGAGACGCCGGATTTGACCCGAAGCTCAGATTAAGTTCCATTTTTCGCAAAAGGAACTGTTACAATTTGAGTGGAACGCGAGTTTCGTCCCATGACGGGTTCGGCGCCCACCGTGACGGCAGGCATTGTAGACGGCTTTGAGGCGTTTCTAGCCAAATGCTGCGTGAGCCTGGACGAGGTCTGTCAGCAGGCTGCTCTGCGGCGACAAAGTTTGATCCCCGATGACAACAACGAGCTGCCGTTTCAAGTGGTGACGCGCGTTTTGGAGGAGGCAGCCCACCTGACCCGGCGCCCGTGCTTTGGTCTGGAATGGGCCGATGCCTTCCCGCTCGGCGGCGCGGGAACTTTCGGCTATCTCCTCGTGAATGCGCAAACACTCGAGGAAGCGATTCGTGT
>JAKALI010000698.1 GCA_021813195.1 Pseudomonadota bacterium | reverse complement strand
TTCGCGATCGTACCTGCGGTTGGGCGGCCCGAGCTCTTCATCGATCAGCGCAAACTAAGCACCGATGTGGAGCGCGAGCTGGGCGCAGTTGTTGACCTCCGCGATCCTTCGGCCCTGCTCAAGAGGACCGCAGAACTCAAATCGGCGAAGAAGCGCGTGCGACTTGATCCCGCAACAGCGGCCTACGCGTTCGCGCGCAGCCTGGGCTCGACATCGTACATGGCCGCACCCGACCCGTGTCTCGCCCTGAAAGCGATCAAGAATACGACGGAAATCGCGGGGGCCCGTCGCGCCCACATCCGCGATGGCATCGCTATGACGCGCTTTCTGGCCTGGCTCGACGATCGTCGGCACATCGGGCGCCTCGACGAAATTTCAGCAGTACGCAAACTCGAAGAATTGCGTTTAGCCTCCCGCAAGTTGAAGGACATCGCCTTTGATACCATCGCGGGCTCGGGACCCAATGGCGCCATCGTCCATTATCGTGTGAGCGAAGCGACTAATCGCATTGTGCGTAAGGGCGAATTGTTCCTGATCGACTCGGGCGCACAATACGAAGATGGCACAACCGACATCACACGCACGGTCGCCATGGGCCCACCAACACCTGAAATGCGTGAGCGCTTCACGCTCGTCCTAAGGGGTCATATCGCGGTCGCACAAGCGCGTTTCCCTCACGGGACACGCGGCATGGACATCGACCCCTTCGCGCGCCGCGCGTTGTGGGAGCACGGCCTCGATTACGACCATGGAACAGGTCATGGCGTCGGCAGTTATCTATCCGTACACGAAGGGCCGCAGTCCATTTCACGGCTCGGTCACGTACCCCTTGAGCCAGGTATGATCTGCTCCAATGAGCCCGGCTATTATAAGAGCGGGTACTATGGCATCCGCATCGAAAATCTTGTTCTTGTCACGAAAAGTACCGCGGGCCCGAGCGACGAACGAGAGATGCTCGAATTCGAAACGCTGACACTGGCACCAATCGACCGACAGCTCATCAAGCGCGACATGCTCACACGCGAGGAGCGCGATTGGCTCAATGCCTATCATCGGCGCGTGAACGACGTGATCGGGACCGAACTCGATGAGCCGACCCGTGCTTGGCTAGCGGCAGCCACGAAGCCGATATAACCGCTGCACGCGCGTCTAGGTCGCGCGCTTCGGGATCAGCCGCTCAACCAGCATAACCGTGCCCTTGGCCGCCGCGGCAGAGCCCAGGATGATGGCCGCCAGCGCAGGCAGACCTTGCGGAATGCCCATCGTCGTGGCCAACCAGTACGCCGCAAAACCACCAGCCAACCCGCCCGCCGCACCGACCACGGTCGCCAGAAGGCCGCCAGCGGCGAGCCCGATCAGGGCCCCGACAATCAAGGCAGGATAGACACTGGGCCAGAAATGATCGTCCATGACGAATGAAGCCTCCCCTCGAGCGACACGCGCTAGTCTTCTTCCAAGCGCCGTGCGCGCGACGTGATCCAGATCAAATTGGAAACGGACGGCATCAGTCGTCGTCGAGGCGGCGGACCGCGACCACCGTGGTGTTATCTTGATGCGGGTCTCGTACCGCTTCGACCGCCCGTATCAACGCTTCGGCCACCGCCTTGGCACCATCGGCAGCATAAGCAGCCACGATGCGCTCAACATCACTCGAATCGAGTGTCTGCAAGCCATCGCTCGCTAGGATGATGTAGTCGCCTGGCTCGATCGCCAGTGGGCGCTTGGAGATATCGACAAGGTCGATATCATCGCCCGTCACTGCCGAACGCAGCATGTGGCGGCGCGGGTCGCGGCGGGCCTCGTCGATCGTGATGTGACCGGCCGCCGCCATGCGATCGAGTTCGGGTGCCAGTGAGTGATCCTCGTTGAGAAGGGCGATTTCTCCGCGCCGGTACAGCATCAGCGGACTGTCGCCTACGCTCACCCACTGCGCGCCGTCGGCGGAAAAGACCACACCGACCAGCGTCGAGCCCATACCCGACAAGGATGGATTGCCAGCAACGGTTTCCGCGATGGCGTCGTTGGCAGCCGTCAGTGCGGCGATCAGCCGTTCGCGCGGGGAACCACTGGTTGTGGCGAAGGTGTCGGCGAACGTCTCGCAGACCATGCGGCTCGCCAACGCGCCGCCGGCATGACCACCCATCCCATCGGCGAGAATCGCGACCAGTTCACCGTTTGCAGTCGTGTCGCCGCTGCCGCCCTGGACCGGTTGAGCAGGCCACAGCAGGGCGCTATCCTCCTGATAGGGCCGAGCACCTCGTGTCGAGCAACTTGCACGATCGAACGCGATCATCTTTCAACGCTTCGTATTCTCAACAGCGCTCATCGCACCGCGATGCCTGCCGCCCACTCAGCCATCGACCAGCGCCGACCAGTCAAACTCCGGACCGCAAAACGGAACGAAGACAAGTTGGGTGCGCCCGATGGTGATGACGTCCATTGCCTGCAATTCCACGGCCGACGTCGGCCGTCGATCGTTCACGGAGACGACATTTGTCTTAGCAAGGTTGGGAACGAACAGGAAGGAGCGGTCTGAGCTGTCGTAGCGGATGTAGGCCTGTTCTTCAGCCGAGATGGCATCGTCACCAAAGTCGATGGGAATGCGGTTCGACTTGGCACGGCCGAGGGTGTTGTTTCCTTCGAACACGGGGCGATATTGTCCCATACCCGGACCGCCGACCACGACGAGCCACGCCACGACCGGATCCTGTTCGAAAGTACCGCGCTGAACATGGACTTTCCCGCGCACCAGTGTCGTGCGCGGTGTCTCGTCTGCCAGCTTCTCGATCGACTTAGACGGCCCGCGGATGACGCGCGTCGTCGGTGGGCGGTCCGCATCGAGTTGCCAGTCTTCGAGCGATCCTGACACGCCACGCGCTTGGCGAGCCGCATCCGCCGCACTTGGAACACCAGCGGGTGATTGCGCTGTCTCGGCAACAGATCCTACAGTGGGCTGCGCCGGCTTCACGGGCAGCGGCGGAGGCGTCGCCGCCTGCGGGCTGGCCGGTTTGGCCGCGGCGGCATTCGTGTCATCGCGGCTAGCTGCGGCGAGCGCATCCTTCAAGGATCCCAGCAGGCTATGGCGAGCGGCGGGCGCGGCGGCGTCGGCACTGGACATGAGCATACCTCCGAAGTGTGAGTGGGTGGTCGAAAATAACCTGTCCCCGAGAGACAACCTGCTTCGCCGCGCCGCACACAGCTGCCGCAGTGCCACCACGGGAGTAACAACCGATCGGCGTCACAAGACCGCGACCAGGCCG
>JAKALI010000697.1 GCA_021813195.1 Pseudomonadota bacterium | reverse complement strand
AGATCACTCCCCGCCCGGGAACGACGATCAGATCGGGACTGCGGGAATCGCGCGAAGGTGGGGGAAAGTGCAGCGCCAGGCGCGGTCCGTACAGAACTCGCCTGATCCCGAGCTGTCTGCCGTGTCGCTCTAGGGCGCGGGCGACACGCGCGGTTTGGTTCTGATCGCGCAACCAGATCAGCGCTCCCTGGTCGGAGGTGATCTGCGCCACGGCGCCCGGCGCCGCGCGCTCGATCACGTCGGCGAGCGCTTTGTTGTCGACATGGCGCAGGGCCTTCGGGGCTATCGGCCCGTTGCCATGCTTGGCGGTGACGATGATCAAGGTCGACCCTAGCAGATTTTTCTTGCGCAAGGCGGCGACGATCCCGCCGATCAGGTCGTCGCTATGAACCAGCGCGGTCTCCAGCCGCCGCGTCGGATGGCCCTGGCCGTCCCGATAGCCGGCCAGTTTCTGGCCGACGTTGACCGCCTGCAGATTGAGACCGAATAGCGTCGGTATCGGCGCGACCGTTTTCCCGTCGTGCCGGAAGCCGTGGATCTCGTTGATCAGCGCCTCGACCTTGGTCTGGTCGTAGCGCTCCGTCGCCGCGATCGAACCGGTGATCTTGTCGCCGCGCCGCTCGCCCTGACCCTGGTAATTCGAACCGATCTCCGGCGTGTACAGATCCTCCACTCCCTTGCCGCTCGGCCCGTTCACGATTTCATAGACCGGGTGCTTGTCGATCCAGGCGGTGTGGCCGCCGGCCCGCCGGATGACTTCGAACACCGTATTGACGCGCAAATAATCGTGTGGATAGACTGGCTTGCAGCTTCGCGGATCCAGTGGCAGGCGGCCGAGGTTCAACGCCGGCCGGCCCGAGTCGGCGCCGACGCCGTCGACGGATTCATCGTAGACGACCGATGTCCCGATGCGCCGGCAGCCGCTACCCGGCGGCGACAGACGACGATCATAGCTCTCGTCGTAATACACGCCGGTGACCGCCGGCGTGCCGCCGGTGGTCAGTGCCAGCAGCCCCGGAAATGAGTCTGCCGGTCCGACCGTATGCGCCTGTGCGTATTCGATGCCGTTCCTGGCAAGTTCAGCCAGAGCTGAGTGGGGATGGCCGATCACGAAATTATCCAGATCCAGTCCGTGTAGTCCATCGACGCTGATCATCAGCACATGCTCGATGGGCCCGGGTTCGACGCCCCGGGCTACGCCGCCGACGGCTAGCGTCGTCAGTAGCGCCCAGGCGATCACGCTCGCTGATTTCATGTCACATGCTGACCGAGAGACTGAGCTGGACGCTACGCGCCGGCAGGGTGAAGTACATCGGATTGCCGTTGGCGTCGTAGGTGCCCAGCGAGTAGATGTCCTGTTTGTCGAACAGGTTGTCGATCTGGAATCCCAGCTTGGCTTTTTTGGCCCAGCCGGCGAAGCTCCCGAGTCGATAACTGGACGCGAAATTGACGGTGGTGTAGGGATTGAGCGGGATGGTCTCGCCGGTGTCGCCGAAGCGCGAACCGATATGCTTGGCCATCAGCGAGGCATAGACCTGGCCGCGGTTGTAGGTCACGCCAGCCGCCGCCGTGGTCTTCGGCGTATTGGGCAGCCACTGGTTGTTGGTCTTGTCTTTGGCGCTGTTGAGCGAGTAGTTGCCATAGACGCTGAAGCCCTGGCCGAGGTAGTAGGTTCCTTCGCCCTCGATCCCCTTGTAGGTGGCGCCGCCCAGGTTGGTGAATATCGTGCCGTTGCCGCTGGGAGATGAGCCGATCTTGTTCTTAAAGTCGATGTGATAAAGGTCGGCGGACAGCGCCAGCCTTCTGCTGGTCCAGGTCGTGCCGAGTTGGGTGTTCATCGTTTCCTCCGGCTTCAAGGTACCGAGATCCGGATTGACCTTGTAGAAGGCGTTGAGATTCGGCGCCTGGAAACCCTTGGCCAGTTGTACGTAGGCCGCCCAGTTTTTCTCGATGGCATAGTGGGCGGTCAGGGCGGGCAGGACCTTGATCCAGGTGTGGTCGCCGCTGTAGGGCATGCCGGTACCCTGATCGACCGCTGCATCGATGGTGCGACGGAAGGACACGTATTTCAGTCCGGGTGTGACGGTCAGCGCATCCGACACCTTCCACGCATAGTCGACATAGGGCTGGATGGTGGTCAGGGTATCGTTCATCAGGCGATCGGTGGCGGCGGATATGGGCGTGGCATTGAGCGCTCCGCCGTTGGTGAAATCGATCTCGTATTGCCAGCGGTTGTTGGTCTGATGATCGACCCAGGCTCCCAGATTCATGTCACCCGAGCCCATGTTCCTGGACAGGCGCAGCAGATCGCCGACCGAACGGTAGTTCATAGTCATCTTCTGTCCCGGCACGTTGCTGGCGCCGTAGACCGTGCCGTTGGCCTGTGCGCCCCCCGGATCGGCGCCGTTGAAGCCGTTGTGGTAGTAGGCATAGGTGTAGAGCTTGTTATCCACCTTCCAGCTTCCTTGCTGCGACTGCAGGCCGAGGTATTCGAAATCGGAACGAATGTCGTCGTAGTTATAGCCGGCGTAGTTCTGGCTGGTGGGGTCGTTGTTCAGTCCGTAATTCGCCCCGAATTTCTGCAAGTTCGCCAGGGTCGAACCCAGCGGCACATTCTGGTGCAGGTTGTTCTGCATGCTAACGATGGTCAGCAAGGTGTTGTCCGAGACCGGCTTGACGAATTTCACGAACAGGTTGCCGCGCCGCAGGTGGGCGTTGGTCAGATAGCCGTCGGTGGTGAAATTCTTGTAGTCGATGAACATGTTGGCGTCGCCGTAGTTCTTCATATTGCCGCTATCGAATTCGGCGCCCAGAAGATGACTGTTGAAGCTTCCGACGGAAGCGTAGGGCGTGATGCTCGAGGCGGCCTGCGGATCCTTGGACGAGACTGCCATGGTGCCGCCAAAGGTGGCGTTGCCGATGTTGCTGGCGTCGCCCGGGCCGCGATCGACAACGATTTTGCCCGTGTCCTGGGGCATGAAATAGGAGGTCGAGTGCTGGGTGAAGTCGTTCGAGTCGCCCCAGGGGATGCCGTCGAAGGTGACGTTGTATTGGCCGTTGGAGAAGCCCCGCAGATAGGGACCGTTCGATTGCGACTCCATCATGCCAGGGCCGTTCGGGTCTATGCTCCAGACGCTCGGCGCAATTTGCGCGATGTCCGTGTAATTGGCGGCGGCGCCGGCGTTTTCCTGGATGTAATGCTGACTGATGATGGACTGCGGCTGGGTGGCGACCAGGGAACCCTGCGTCGGCGCCTGATAG
>JAKALI010000041.1 GCA_021813195.1 Pseudomonadota bacterium | reverse complement strand
GTCCGGACGACAAAACACTACAACAAGTAGATTTCCGCCGACAAGCAACGGCCGCGCCCGACGGGGCCGTTGACAGTGACACGTGGCGGCGCAGCCACATTTCGATTCGCCGAGCGGCCGAAAGACAGGCTTTGTGGGTGACTTTCCCCGGAAATGATTCGCTCGCAGGCTGAATGTCGAGGGGGTGTGGCGCGTTGACAGCGCGAGCGCGCGGGCGTATCAACCGCGTTCCCGCGGCCGCCGGAAATGGCGGCTTTTTTGATTTTGTGACGCCTAGTGAGGGGGATCGCGATGGCCGTGCCGCGCGAGACGCCAAGGTCGTACACCTCCGTCCCGCCGGCAGAGGGCCCCTCTCCCGCGGTCATGGGGACCTATGCCCGCCAGAACGTCGTGTTTGAGCGAGGGGAGGGGTGCTGGCTGATCACGGGGAGCGGCGAGCGCTATCTCGATTTTGGGTCGGGCGTGGCGGTCAACGCGTTGGGGCATGCGCACCCGCGCCTTGTCGCTGCGTTGCAAGATCAGGCATCGAAGCTCTGGCACACATCCAATCTGTATCGCGTGGCGGGCCAGGAGAAATTGGCTGAGCAACTCGTTGCTCAGACCTTTGCTGATGCCGTTTTTTTCTGCAATTCCGGCGCGGAAGCCTGCGAGGGCGCCATTAAGGCCGCCCGGCGCTTCCATTTCGTCGAAGGTCGCCCGGAACGCTGGCGGGTGATCACGTTCGAGGGTGCCTTTCATGGCCGCACACTCGCCACCATCGCTGCCGGCGGTAATCCAAAATATCTGGAGGGGTTTGGAGAGCCTGCAGGCGGCTTCGACCAAGTTGCGTTCGCCGATCTCGATGCCGTCGCGCGAGCGATTGGGCCTCAGACCGCTGCGGTCCTCATCGAACCCATTCAAGGTGAAGGTGGTGTGCGGTGCGTCCCGCCGGAGACTTTGCAGGGTCTACGGAGGCTATGCGATGCACACGGTCTTCTGCTGATACTCGACGAAGTCCAGTGCGGGATGGGCCGCACGGGACGGCTGTTTGCCCACGAATGGTCAGGCATTGCCCCGGATCTGATGGCGGTCGCCAAAGGGCTCGGCGGTGGTTTCCCGATCGGTGCGGTTTTGGCGACGGCCCGCGCCGCGCGCGGCATGACACCGGGAACCCATGGCTCGACATTCGGCGGCAATCCGCTAGCGACGGCCGTCGGCACGGCTGTGCTGGATGTCGTGCGCGAGCCAAGTTTCTTAGGGCGCGTGCGCACGGCCGCAGCCCATCTCGCCGAGGGGCTCTCTGCTTTGAAAGACGAGTTGCCATCCATCGTTCTCGAGGTTCGCGGCCAAGGTCTGCTGGTGGGCTTGAAGCTTGCCCCGCCCGTGGCCGAGGCCGTTTCGGCGGGCCTCGCCGAAAAGCTGCTGACGGTCGGCGCAGGCGAGAATGTTTTGCGCATCCTGCCGCCGCTCATCATCTCCGACAGCGAGATCGCGGAGGGTTTGGACCGACTGCGCCGCGCGCTCGTGCGTCTGAAGCGCTGATCACAATCAAGACCCAACGAAACGGGCGACGACCTCATGGTAAAGCGGACCGCACCCCGGCATTTCCTCGACATCGATCAACTTGATTCCAAATCGCTGCGTCGGATCGTTGATCATGCGCACACGATGAAGGCGTCTGGCCGCAAAACACCGGTCCGCCTGCGGCCAAAGGGCATCGAAGACAAAGTCCTTATTTTGATTTTTGAGAAGCCCTCAACCCGCACCCGGGTGTCGTTTGATCTCGCGATGCGCCAACTGGGCGGGGGAACGCTGGCCTTAAACAACACGGATCTCCAGCTCGGCCGCGGTGAGTCGATCGCGGATACGGCCCGCGTGCTCTCACGTTACGGCGATGCGATTATGATCCGGGCGAATAGCCATGATACACTGCTCGAACTGGCGCGCCATGCCACGATACCGGTGATCAATGGTCTGACCGACCGCTCCCATCCGTGCCAGATTCTCGCCGATATCATGACCTTTGAGGAGCATCGCGGCCCTATTCAAGGCCGCACCATCGCCTGGGTTGGTGACGGCAACAACGTCGCGGCATCTTGGATTCACGCGGCTGTCCGTTTTGGCTTTACGCTGCGCCTCGCCTGCCCGGAGGAGTTGATGCCCGAGAAAGGCTTGATCGATGCGGTGCGCAAAGAGAAAGCCGATGTTTCGGTGATGACGGATCCGGTAAAGGCGGTGCGCGGTGCGGACTGTGTCGTGACCGATACGTGGGTGTCGATGGGCCAGACAGACGCCGCGCGGCGCAAGCAAACTCTCAAGCCGTACGCGGTCACCGAAGCCCTGATGGCGAAAGCATCGCAAGACGCGATTTTCATGCATTGTCTTCCGGCCTACCGCGGCATGGAAGTTGCCGAAAGCGTGCTCGAGGGACCCCAATCGGTCGTTTTCGACGAGGCGGAGAACCGGTTGCACGCCCAGAAGGCTGTGTTGGCGTGGTGTTTGGGTGTCGATTAGCGCGCGGGCAGGCAAAATTTGGGTGCGCTGGAGCGTTCGCAGGCAAAGTGGTTGGGCCAATGCCGATTGTAGACAGCCAATCCGGACGAGGCGTGCGAGCTGCCGACGGGCCGAGGGATGATCTCGTGTTGCCGTTTGCAACCGATCGATCGGGTGTGCGCGGGCGACTGGTGCGGCTCGGCTCCAGCATCGACTCGATCCTGAGCCGGCACGGCTACCCCATCGCTGTCAGCGAAGCCCTCGGTCATGCGCTGGCGCTTGTTGCAATGTTGGGTCAGCCACTGAAGGCCGGAGGGCGCCTCAGTTTACAAACCCGTACCAACGGCGCACTGCGTTTTCTGCTCGCGGACTATGAGGCGCCCGGTCGCTTGCGCGGCTATGCAAGCTTCGATCGCGAGCGTGTTGCAAATCTGGGCGATCGCGTCGCTCAGGGCGAACTTCTTGGCGAAGGACATCTTGCTCTGACCATGGAGCAGCCGGGTCAAGAGGATCGCTATCAGGGCATCGTGGCGTTGTCCGGCCAGAGTCTTAACGCAGCGGCGCATCATTATTTTCGCCAATCCGAGCAATTGCCGAGTTATGTCCGGCTCGTCGTCGCCCGCCACCGTCATGCTGGGTCTGAAGGGTGGTCGTGGCGGGCAGGCGGGCTCATCGTGCAGCATCCAGCGGCGTCCATGGATGGCGCTGAGCCGGCAGAAGGAGCTGACAGGCAAGCCGACGAGAATTGGCAGCGTGTGCGGATCTTGTCGGCGAGCGTCGAGGATTACGAACTTGTCGATCCCCTGCTTACTCCAGAACGGCTGCTCTATCGGCTGCTGCATGAGGAAGGCGTTCGCACATTCTCAGCGCAGGCGCTGAGTGCGCAATGCCGGTGTTCGCGAGAACGCGTGCAAGTGTTCCTAACTCAATTCCGGCCTCAGGATCTCGACGATCTGCGCGAGGCGGATGGTACGCTCGCCGTGACATGCGAATTCTGCAACGCCAAATACACGTTCGCGTCAGGTGCGGATTGAGAACCAGCTGCGTCTGGGGCGGCGTGGCGGTGCGCGCAGATAACCGACTTGTCCGCCAGAGGTTCGACGAACCTGTTCCAGGTACTCCAACACTTCGTGGGGGTGCAGCGGTCGGCCGGTTGCCGTCACCGATAGCCGCTCTCTATGCTCGAGTTCCTTAAGGAGGGGATCGGCCGTCCGATTGAGCATGATGATCGTCGCGATTGTCCGCCTCGGCATGTGAGGCGGTATGCGTCCGAATTGGCTCGCGATCACATCTTGCACCGTTTTGGACATGTAGGTCGATAAGCGGCCCAACCGCGCGATGAGCGCCACGATCACGTCTTCCTCAAAGCGCCAGCCGCGCAGCTCCATCCATTCGAAGAGCTTCGACATAATGAGATCCTGTAGTCGCGCGCGCGAGGTTTGCTCGTAATTGTGCCACTCGGCGACAAGCTCGAATTTGGGTTCGATTTCGAGATCTCCAGGCGCAAACGTCTCCGTTGCTGTGACGCCCAGACGCTTGAAGAAGGGCTTCTTGCGCTGGTCAAAAAACGTGGTGAAGGTGGGCATCATAAGATACCCTTCGCTGGCCTCCGCATAGGCCAGACGTACGAGCTTGGAGCAGAACAGCCGGTCGGAACCCGATAGCTCCATCGTAAAATCGTAGAGGATCGGTTTGTGACCAGACTGCCTCGACCGCGCAACGTAGTCGAAGATCAATTTCGATGCCCGCGTGGCGAGTTCCTGGTCGGGGTAGCGGAGCAGTAGAGCGCGAGCTAAGTTCGATTCTAAGGCCTTTGCCAGGGGATTGATGACGGAACCGTCTTCGATGAGGGCTTCCACGACAAAGCCATTCCCCTCCTCGTCGAAATGAATAATCGAGGTATGGCTGAATTGACTGTCCATCGTGCCGATGCGTGCGATCGCGGCACTATTGTGCTGTGTGCCGCGCACGACCAGAACATCCCCCGATTGAAAATCAAGATTCTGGCCTGTGTCGAAGCGAGGATGTACGAACGTGTTGTAAGCGTATTCGCGAAAGGCCCGCATGGATGTTGGAGCGTTTGCTGGCGCTGGAAAGTCGGCATAGAGCTCCCCGAGCATGTCGATGGCGTAGCGCAACGCTCGCAAAGCATCGCGCAACGCCGCCTCGGTAGGGCGCGTAAGGAGGCCGGCGCGATGCCACTCACCTATGCGAGATCGTAGCGTGGCTGAGATGAGAAACATCTCTTCCATGAGTATCGGCGCATAGGGTTTGAAGTCTGCTCCGGTGTAAGCTCTGAGGTCGCGCTCGATGATTTCGTGATAGATTCGTGCCAGGTTGCGTTCCAAGTCACCGGCACTGTCAACCTCAGCGGTTGCAAGAGTCCGCAAGACTTCGAGCTCCGACACGTAATCGGCTGGCTTGGGTGATGGCGTCACAGTCTTCCCCTCTGGCGCCCGAACCGGCCTGCCCCCTGGGCGGTTCCGAACCTGATGTCGATCAGATTGCGTCGACCATGCGCCGAACGCAAGCACTGCGCCAAGCCCATTCAGGCGCGGCAGCGCTCAGCGAGGCGCTGCAAGAAGGCAAGGCAGGCGACGATTTCGCTGTCAGCAATCCATTCATCAGCCGTATGGGCCTGAGCGATATCGCCCGGACCACAGACGACCGAGGGCGCGCCCGCATCCTGGAACAGGCCTGCCTCAGTTGCGTAAGACACGGCGGATGTTGCATTCGTTTGACAAAGTGTCAACGCGAGCTCCAGGGCTGCCGGCCGGGAAACGGCAGAAAATGGCGGGACGTGATTCGTGCGCGTCAGGTCGATAGCCGCCTCAGGCGCGACCTGCCGCATTTGAGGCAGCAGGGTCTGAGCGATGACGGTCTTCAGCCGATTCTCGATCGCATCGATGTCGAGGCCGGGCATTGCGCGCACCTCAAAACCAAACGTGCAGGACACAGGCACGATGTTTGACGCCGTTCCACCCGCGATGCTTGTGACCTGGATCGTCGGATAGGGTGGGTCAAACCTGGGATCGGGCGGGAGAGATTTCAGTTCGCGTTCAATCTGGGCAATTTCAGTGAGAAGAGGGACGGCAAACCTGATGGCGTTGACGCCAAGATGGGCCATGCTGGAATGGGCCGCCTTGCCCTTTATATCGACCGACCAGCGCACCGGGCCCTTATGGGCGTCAACGACGCGCATGTTCGTCGGCTCGCCGACGATGACGGCGAGCGGGATCGGAAAACGAGAGCTAAATTGCGCAAGCAGCGGGCGAACGCCGATGCAGCCGATTTCTTCATCATACGAGAAAATAAGATGAATGGGCATCGCAAGCGGCTTGGCGGTAAATTCAGGAACCGAAGCAAGTACGCAGGCGAGAAACCCTTTCATGTCGGACGTGCCACGGCCGAAAAAGCGGCCATCGCGTTGCGTCAGAGTGAACGGGTCAGACGTCCAGTTTTGTCCGTCCACGGGCACGACGTCGGTGTGGCCCGACAGGCCGATGCCGGATGCATCCGTAGGGCCGATCGTCGCAAATAGCGAGGCTTTGGAGCCGTCGGCCGTCGTCACCAAGTGGGAGACGACGCCCAATCCTTTCAAGTAATCCTCGATATACGCGATGAGCGGGATGTTGCTCTTATGGCTTGTGGTATCGAAGGCGACGAGCCTCGCGAGGATGTCGATACACGAGGCGTGAGCGTCGGTGTGAGAGAATGTCATAATCGCTCAACGCTCAGTTGACGCTTCGCACCGTGAAGGGACTATCCAACGAGAAAGCCGGGATTTCGACGTCGAACAGCCGGCCGCCGTCATCGACCATCTGATAGCTCCCGGTCATGATGCCCGATGGTGTCGCCAACGGGCATCCCGATGTGTAGGTGAAGGACTGGCCAGGATCAATGCGCGGAGTTTGCCCAACGACGCCGGGCCCGCGCACTTCTTCGGTGCGCCCAGTGGCGTCGGTGATGCGCCAGTAGCGGGTGTTGAGCTGCACGGAGCGCAAACTCTCGTTGGCAATCTCGATCGTGTAGCTCCAGAAATAATAGCCTTCATCAGGGGACGACTGCTCCGGCTGGTATTCGGGTCGGACGCGAACCCGAATACCGTTCGTCAAACTCTGATACACGAAGTCAGGAGTCGTCACGGTGATCTCTGCTCGAGCTGTCTTGGGGCCGGGCCCCGCATCCTGCCATACCGGCAGACCAGAGGGTTCATGCGGTTGTCGCGGCGGCGAGCGCGCGGTCCAGGTCTGCGATGAGATCGGTTGAGGCTTCAAGCCCGACCGACAGCCGCAGCATGCCATCTGAGATACCGAGTTCCGCACGCGCCACAGGTCCAATGCGGTGGTGTGTCGTGGTTGCAGGATGCGTGATCAGGCTTTTGGCATCTCCGAGGTTATTGGAGATCTTGATCAGGCGTAGGGCATTCTGGAAGCGAAATGCGGCAGCCTTCCCGCCATCCAGTTCAAAGGCAATCACCTGTCCACCGCCCGTCATCTGGCGCGCGGCGACAGCGGCCTGGGGATGGTCCGTGCGGCCGCAATAGAGGACCCGCGTCACACCCGGCTGGCGCGAGAGATGGTCGGCGAGGCAGGCGGCATTGGCGCATTGCGCCTGGATCCGCAATGGCAGAGTTTCGAGACCCTTGAGCATGACCCAGGCATTGAATGGGCTCATCGATGGGCCGGTCTGTCGAATGAAATCTTGCAGATGATCGGTGAGAAATTTTTGCGAGCACAGCACGGCGCCGCCCAGGCAGCGGCCCTGGCCGTCGATGTGCTTGGTCGCCGAATAGATCACGACGTCCGCACCATGCTGAAGGGGCCGTTGCAGCATGGGTGTCGCAAACACATTGTCGACCATAACAAGCGCGCCGATCTCACGTCCAAGTGCGGAAACTGCTGCGATATCGACGAGATCCAGTGTGGGATTGGCCGGCGTCTCAAAGAATAGCACCCGCGTATTGGGTCGAACGGCGGCCCGCCATGCGTTCAGATCGCGTCCATCGACGAGCGTGAAGGCGATACCGAACCGCGGGCAGAGAGTTTCTACGATATAGCGGCACGAGCCGAACATGGCGCGCGCGGCAATAACATGATCGCCCGCCTTCAGATACGCCAGAAGGCCGGCGGTCACGGCGGCCATGCCCGTCGCGGTGGCCCGGCAGGCCTCGGCACCCTCCAGCAGGCGCAGGCGTTCTTCCAGCATGGCGACGGTCGGATTGCCAAAGCGCGAGTATTGGAAGCCGGGGTCCTCATTCTTAAAGCGGGCTTCCGCCTGTTCCGCACTTGCGTAGACAAATCCCTGCGTGAGGAAGATGGCTTCCGAGGTCTCACCGAATTGCGAGCGCAGGACACCGCCGTGGACGAGTTGCGTCTCGGGCGCCCAGCCCGCCGCGATTGAGGCCTCGTCGAGCTTGTCTGTCATGTCTGGCTCCAAAGATTTGGTTCACTGGAGGGGGCTGGCGCCATGTGACCGCCTGAGCCAGTTAACGTCTCGGGTGCAACTCGGTTCGTCACCGCCGATGTTCTGGCGCCGTTTGCGACAAAATCGCGGACCTCGCAGCACGACCCGCCTCAACCATCAAACCACGCCCAATTCGACCAGGCTCAAGGGGCAGGCCCAGTGCGTGGTTCATCGTGGCGACGAGCCGGATGGCAAAATACGACGATAGGTGGGCGGGATAGCGCTGCGGCCTCTTGGCGTCAAGGCAACCTTGCTCTAGAGGCTGGCATGGCGAGGACCGCATGGCAAAAGAATCAGTCAAGACCCTCCGATCCAAGACCGCAAGTAAACGGGGCGTCCGACGCGAAGGACCGCTCGGCGTCGCTGTGACGGACGGTATCTTACCGGCCCAAGCGATCCGCGCGCTTATCTCCGCCGGCGCGCTGCAGTTGGAGACGCCGGCATCCCCAGATCAGCTGCAGCCGGCAAGTTTTGATCTCCGCTTGGGCAGGGAAGCCTACCGCGTACGGGCGAGCTTTTTGCCAGGTCCATCTGCCCGCGTTCTCGACAAGCTCCAGAATTTGAAGCTGCACACGATCGATTTGACGGCCGGCGCCGTTCTGGAGACGGGATGTGTCTATATCGTGCCGCTACAAGAACGTCTGGCCCTGCCGTCGACTATCGCTGCAGCTGCCAATCCCAAGAGTTCGACGGGGCGGCTCGACGTCTTCACGCGCGTCATCGCCGATGGGGTGGCGGCGTTCGATCAGATTCCGGCTGGCTACAAGGGACCGTTGTTTGCTGAGATTTGTCCGCAGACCTTCCCGATTCTGGCGCGGGCCGGTTCGAAATTGACTCAGTTGCGGTTCCGGGTCGGAAATCCGCGGGAGGACGATGCAACTTTGAGACGACTCCACGCCAAGCAAACCCTGGTCAGTGGCGGTCGCGCCGACATTTCTGATGGCTTGGCCCTGTCGGTTGATCTCACCGGCGATCGCTCCGGCCTCGTTGGCTATCGCGCAAAGCGGCATACCGGCCTTGTGGACGTCGACGTGAAAGCCGGTTGCCGCATCGCCGACTATTGGGAGGAGATCCGGGTTGGCAAGGGCGAGCATCGGCTCGTTCTCGACCCCGATCAGTTCTATATCCTGGCGTCGAAGGAGGCGGTGCACATTCCGCCAACGCACGCCGCGGAGATGATGCCGTTCAATCCTCTCGTCGGTGAATTTCGCGTACATTACGCGGGCTTTATGGATCCCGGGTTCGGGCACGCGGCAGCCGGTGGGCACGGTTCGCGCGTGGTCTTGGAGGTACGATCCCACAAGGTCCCGTTCATCCTCGAAGATGGGCAAATAATCGGCCGGCTCGTCTATGAGCGCATGGTCGAGGTCCCGGAAGCGTTGTACGGGGAGCGGCTCGGCTCGAATTACCAGGCGCAGAAACTGAAGTTGTCCAAACACTTTGCGTGAGTTCTCGATCGCGGGTTCTCTTGAGCGGCGCAATTTTTGTGCGTGGCCACGGAATATTTACCCCGCATTCGTGATGTTGGAAATTCCACGCAATGCCGGTCGATTTTAGCCGGCTCTATCCAATACCTGTTAACCGCAGCCGTCTTAATTTGGGCCGAACATCGAGGGCTGGCTGCGTTGATGGCGTTAAGCGCCAACGTAGACACATTGATCAGGGACGGTCAGGACATGTTGATCTCGCTTGCGCGTGAATTTGTAAAAGATGATGTCGGTTCGACCGCAATCGAATATGCGCTCATTGCGTCATTGATCGGGATGGGGTTGGTCGCAGCGTTGACGAACATCGGCGTCAACCTCGACACCTTCTTTTCTGATCTGGCGACGCAATTCTGAGCCCGAACTGGCACGTCGAGCCGCTCGAAAGACTTTTTTAACCAAGCTGTGGCAGCATCGCACCAAACCGAATCGTGCGGCTTGGGTTGTATCGCGTGGGGGAAGCGGCGTGCTCGCGTATCCAATTTTGCTTGTGTTTCCAGTTCTCATGGTGCTCGCCGCCGCAAAGGACGTGCTGAGCTATACGATACCCAACTGGATCTCTCTCGCGCTCATCGCTGGATTTGTGCTCGCCGCGCCCGTCGCTGGGCTTGGGATGCATGCATCGCTCATGCACGTCGCTGCTGGTGCGGCCGTTCTCGCCGTCGGCTTCTTGCTGTTCGCCTTTCGGCTGGTTGGTGGCGGTGATGCCAAGCTGCTAGCCGCGGCCTCGATGTGGCTCGGGTTCGAGCAACTTCTCCCGTTCTTGTTGCATACGGCGGTTATCGGCGGCGGCCTCGCCTTGGTCCTTCTCATGTTCCGCCGTCTGTCGTCGACGATCTTTATCGGACACGGCTGGGTTCAGCGCTTGCAGGCTCCCGAATCGGGGATCCCGTACGGCGTGGCGATTGCCGGCGGCGCACTCATCAGTTTTCCCAAATCGGCTGTCTTCCTCGGGCTTGCCGGGTAAGCCCACCGTCAAGACTTTTAATTTGTTATCAGATGATTAAGTCAGATTGCGCCGCAAGCGCACCGATTTACTACGCTGGTTAACCTCGCATTGACGAATGTCGCGCAGACTACGCCCTGATACCGCAGGAGGGCCTGCCGGTTCCAGGGGACGTGGTGCGCTATGAAACGAGCACAGGTTATCGGCATCGGGGTTGCCGGCATCTCGGCACTCTTGGCCTTCGTGATGGTCAAGGGCATGCTGAACAAGCCGCAAGTGGAGAAGAAGGTCGAGGTCCAGGTGAACTCGACCGAAGTCTTGGTCGCACGCGCCGATATTGGCCTTGGGCAGGTCACCAACGAAGGTTTATTCCGTTGGCAGAAGTGGCCGACCGAAGCCGCGCAGGGCTTCATCACGAAGTCAGCAGGTCCTGGCGCAATCCAGAAATTATCCGGTGCCATCGCCCGCGCGCCGATCATGGCCGGTGAGCCAATCACTCCGGCCAAGCTCGTCAAGGCGGGCCAGGGCGGTGTTTTGGCCGCGATCCTGCCGCCCGGTATGCGCGCTATCTCGACCAAGATCAAAGAGGAAACGGCGGTTGGCCGCCTGATCCTGCCCAACGATCATGTCGACGTCATCCTCATTCGCCGCCTGCGCACCAAGAGCGGACAGGATGAATACGTGAGTGACACGCTGTTCCGCAACGTGCGCGTCCTTGCCATCGGTCAGCAGATCGAAACCAAGGAAGGCAAGAAGGCTGCGGAAGGTGCCGCCAACACGGCCACGCTCGAATTGACGCCGCGCCAGGCGGAGATGCTGGCCCTCGCCAATACGCTCGGCGACATCACGTTGTCACTTCGCTCCATCGCCGAACTCGATCCCAACAACATGGGGCCCGAGCACGGAGATGCTCTCAGTAAGTCGAACAACAACGGAAACGCCATCTGAGTTCTGCGTTACGGCGTCAGATCACGCGCCCAGAGCGTGAACTGATCTCGCAAAACCAACCGCCTCAGCGCACGCAGATCGTCGGAAGGCAAAAGATATGTCTCATACGGTAAAACGACGTTTGGCCATCTTGGTGGCGGCTGTCATTGCCGCGACACCCTTCGCAGAGGTGCTCGCCAACGGTTCGGCACGCTCAAACCCGATCCGCGACGGCGCAGGGCAGCACCAGTCGGTTGTCCGTATCACGGAAGCGGACGCCGGCAAGCACCGCACGATCAACATTGGCCTCGGCAAATCCGTGATGATCGAGCTGCCGCGGGCGGCCCGAGACGTGCTTGTCTCGAACCCTCAGGCCGTGGATGCGGTGGTGCAGAGCGCCAACCGAATCTTCCTCCTGGCGCGGCGGTTCGGTGAGTCCAACGCCTTTATTTTTGATGAAAATGGCGATCAGTTCGTCACGCTCGAGGTTTTCGTGGAGCGCGAAACGCTCGGGCTGGAAAATCTCCTGGCGCGGCTCATTCCGGGATCGAACATCAAGGTCGAGATGCTCAATGGCACGGCGATCCTCACCGGGACCGTTCGTTCGCCGGCTGACGCCAACCGCGCGTCCGCACTCGCCAAGCAGTTCGTACAAGTCGAATTCGAATCCAAGGTGTCCAACGACACTCCCGGCGTTGCCATCAAGAAGACAGAGAAGGACGTCTCCGAACTCGTGATCAACATGCTCACCGTCGAAGGTGAAGAACAGGTGATGCTCAAGGTCACGGTTGCGGAGATCCAGCGCTCGCTGCTCAAACAGATGGGCGTGAACCTCGGCGCTTCGATCAGTGCTGGTAACTTCGCAACAACCCTCCTGACCGAGAACGCACTTCCGCTGACGGCAGCCGCCGGCCTTGGACGTATGCCGATCCCCGGCATTTCGACGACCGGTGATCCGACGGACCCTTCAATCGCATGCCCAGCTGGTGCGCTTTGCAATTTTAATACTGGCCCAACCGAGGGCACGTTCGGCAATTCGGGTCTTTCGGGGGGCTGGGCCGGTGGCGGCTCGCGCGTCACCCACGCCATTCGGGCGTTGGAGCGGGCCGGCCTCATGCGCACGTTGGCTGAGCCGAACTTGACGGCGATCTCGGGCGAGTCGGCCAAGTTCCTCGCCGGTGGCGAATTCCCGATCCCTGTGGTTGATGCTCAGGGCGCTGTCACAGTCACCTTCAAGGAATTCGGTGTCGCCGTCGCCTTCACGCCCACCGTCATGTCGGAAGGCCGCATCAGCCTGAAGATCGAGACGGAAGTGAGCGAACTGTCGAACGCTGGTGCCGTCACGCTGTCGGCGATCTCGATTCCGGCGCTGAAGAAGCGCCAGGCTAAATCGACGGTTGAGCTTCCCTCTGGCGGCTCGCTTGCCATGGCGGGGCTGATTTCCGATGAGGTGCGCCAGAACATCGACGGCCTGCCGGGATTGAAGGACGTCCCAATCCTCGGAACGCTCTTCCGCAGCCGCGATTTCATCAAGCAGGAAACGGAACTCGTGGTGATCGTCACACCTTACGTGGTGCGGCCCACCGCGCGGCAGGAACTCGCTCGTCCGCTGGATGGGTTGGGTGAGGCCTCCGATCTCAAAGGCAATTTCCTCGGTCACCTGAACGCGGTCTACGGCGAAGGCTCGCATGCCCCGCCCGCCGGCGACCTGAAGGGCGACTACGGCTTCATCGTCGAGTGACGCAAGCACAGGCTGGAGACGACCACCATGATGACATCATCCAAACCGGCCGCCGCGTCCCACCCGACGATCGGTCACCGTATTGCCCTCGCGGCCCTGCTGACGCTCGCGCTGGGAGCCTGCAAGCACGGCGAAGACCACACACAAGTTGCAGGCTGGGCTCTTGTCGATCCCACTCAGCGGCATCCGATCCTGGTGTCGCAGCAGCCGGAGACGATGAGCATTTCGGTTCCGCGCGGTTCTCACGGGCTGACGCCGGCACAGCGGGCGGATGTGATTGGCTTCGCGCAGCGTTCACGAGCGAGTGACGCCAACAACAGCCGTATCGTCATCGAGGCGCCAAGTGGGTCGGCAAACGAAACCAGCGCCATGCAGGCCGTGCATGATATTGGCCGCCTGCTGGCCGAGCAGGGAATCGACGAGACATCGATTGCTGTTGAACCCTTCGCCGCTGAAGGCCGCGGCAGCCCCGCCATCAAGCTGACGTTCATGCGCTTCGTCGCCGAAGGGCCTGAGTGTGGCCACTGGCCGACCAACCTGGCCTACGAGCCGCGCAATCTGCCGATGCCAAATCTGGGCTGCGCCAACCAAAAGAACCTTGCCGCCATGGTTGCCAATCCCGCCGATCTCGTCATGCCGCGCGGCATGACCTCGCGTCCGGCCGAACGGCGTCTGGTGACCTGGCAGAAATACATCAAGGGTGAAGTGACGGGCGCAGCCAAGTCCGAGGAAGAAAAAGTCAAGACCGACGGCGAATGACATTGAGGTAGTGCCAACATGATCAGACAAGCGAAAACTGCGAGCGCTGATGTGAGCGCGCCGGCGCTGACGTACGACGACGGCCTGCCCCAAGGCGAGTCGGGATACGAGGCGAGCATCGAACGGGCGCGACCCATTCCCCGGATCTCCATCCAGGCCTTCTGTGAATCGAACCAGACTGCAGAAATCCTGCAGGATGCGTCGGAAGACCGCCGGCTGTCCAAGGCGCATGTCAGCGTGCACATGGGCGGCGCGACGGCGGCCGTCGCGCATTATCAGGAAAGTCCGACGCCCAACCTCATCATTCTCGAGAGCGCTCTTCCGCGTCAGCAATTGTTGACCGAACTCGATCGCTTGGCCGAATGCTGTGATCCAGGCACCAAGGTCATCGTGATTGGCCACGTCAACGACGTCATTCTCTACCGCGAACTTCTAAAGCGCGGTGTCAGTGAATACCTGGTCGCACCCGTTGGCGTGGTCCAGGTCATGGAGAGCATTTCCAATCTCTACAACGATCCCGAGTCGGACCCGGTGGGGCATGTCTATACCTTCATCGGCGCCAAGGGCGGTGTTGGCTCGTCGACGATCTGTCACAACGCGGCTTGGATCTTGTCCGAACAGCTGAAGTCCAATGTCATCATCGCTGATCTCGATCTTGCGTTCGGTACGACGGGCCTCGACTTCAATCAGGATCCTGTCCAAGGCATTGCGGAGGCCTTGGCAGCGCCAGAGCGCCTCGACGAAGTGCTTTTAGATCGGCTGCTGACAAAGTGCTCCGAGCATCTG
>JAKALI010000696.1 GCA_021813195.1 Pseudomonadota bacterium | reverse complement strand
GTCGGGCGAGGCTGCCGGACAAGTGTAGCTAGCACGAGCCGGCTCTTGGGCGAATGGGATTGCTGAATGAACAAGCTGAAGCGTTCGCGCGTATCGCCCGGTCGGGCGCCCTCCCAAATAAGTCGCCAGCTTCGCTCGACCGCTGACGGCGGCGCATTTACGGAGTACACCAGCAGCACGTCGCAAACCGCATTGGGGTGAAGCTCTCGCGATAGTGTCCGTACCTTGGAAAAATACAGAAGCATGGCGCTCTCGGATTCGCCCAAGCCGACGCTTTCGACACAACGGTACTAGATCGGCAAATTCGGTTGCATAGCCAGAAATACGCTGCGGTAACTCTTGGCAGCGTCCACCCAGGGTAACCACAGGGTGGCAAGCAGCAGCCAGCACAGCGTGGTCCCGGCCGCCATGCTCACGATCGCACGCCCACGTATGCGTGGCAACCAGAACCAGGCCAGCAGATAAGCCAGTGTCGCAATCATTGCGAACGCAAAGACCACGGGCATGTAAGGCATGGCGAAGTCGACTGGCAGCGCGCGCGCAAGGAATTTCCAGCCGGGGGCGTGTCCGGTGACAGTCAAGATGATCCACACGCCCCAGACGAAACACGCCAAGCCGGTGAACAGGAAGCGTGAGGCGGCGTCGAGGTATCGACTTAGCCGGTCGGGCAAGTTCGCTACCGCCGGCGCAGCCAACAAAGCAAGGGCCACAAGCATGGGAAGACCGTAGGCGTTGCGTGCTGAAGCCGATACCAGCAATACCGCCAGATATACGGTAAACGCCACCAGGCCATATTGCAGCGGCGGGCTGCGGCTGAACTCCCGACGCTGCTGCCACACGCTTGACATCGCCAGCGGCAGGGCGGGAAACGCGAACCACGGCAGGGTTGTCAGCCAGAACCACGGCTCATTGGAGGCACCCAACCGAGGCACGGAAAAGCCCAGGAACCGCCCGACGTTGTTGAGCCAGAACCAGTCATAGAACAGTTGTGGCGAGCGCAGATACAGGGCAGTCGGCCAGATCAACAGCCACGGCAGCGCCACCGCCGCTGCCACCAGCAGAACACAGGCGTAGGTCCTGCGGCGCCAGTTTCGGAACAACAATGGCAGCGCATTAGTGATTTGGAAAACCATCTGCACCGTAACGGCACCCGGATCGTCAAGTTTTTCCTGCATCTATCGAAGGAGGAGCAACGGCGCCGCTTTCTTCGCCGCATCGATGACCCGGACAGGAACTGGAAGTTCAGCCTGGCCGACATCGAGCAGAGGCAATCCTGGGCGTATTACCAGGAGGCTTATGCGGCGTGTCTCGGCGCGACGAGTACCAACACTTCTCCGTGGTATTCCGTGCCCGCCGACGACAAGCAGAATGCCCACCTGATCATCTCCCAGATCATTCTCGATACGCTAAAAGGGTTGCGCATGTCCTACCCCAGGTCCGGCCGCGCGCGCCAAAAGGAACTGCAGGCGATCCGCAAGCGGCTGGCGAAGTGACTGCTTGGTGATCTGCGACCGGTGCTTCTCTAACGAATTGCCAGGCACCGATCCAGCCATAGCCGCCATATGAGCACCAATTTATGCGGCTGTTCCGCTCAGGATGCAGCGTGCTTTGCGCGGATGCGCTTTCGCTCGCGGGACGGCTTGGAGGGGCTTTGTCGAGGCGTCGCTAAGAAATCGATCCCGCAGATGGCGGCCGTTCGAGGCGCTTATCCGACTGCAGGAGCGCTAGAAACTGATCCGCCGGCAGCGGACGGCTGAAATAGTAGCCTTGCATCTCATCGCAGCCTTCCGCTGCCAGGAGCTCGACCTGCTCGCGCGTCTCCGCTCCCTCGGCGACGACGCTCAGACCGAGGCTGTGGGCAAGGGCGATGACCGCTCTGACAATCGCAAAGCTGTGCTTGTCCTCGATCATTCGACGGACGAACGACTGATCCACCTTCAATATGTCGACCGGGAAACGCTGCAGATAGCTCAGTGATGAGTAACCCGTTCCGAAGTCGTCCACCGCAAGCCGTGCCCCGATCGCCTTCCATTCCCGCAGGGCATCGGAGACGCGCGCCGGATCGTTCATCAGCGCACTTTCCGTGATTTCAAGCTCGAGTTGGCCGGGCTTCACCGGAGCGGCCCTCAGCGCCCGGCTGACCTGCGCCGTGAACTCGGGCTTGTTGAGCTGATGCGGCGAGACATTGACGGACACCCGCAACGCACCCCAGCCCCGCGCATGCCATTGCGCGAGCTGCCGGCTCGCCTCCTGCACGACCCAGGCGCCGACTTCCCCGATGAGTGCGGTCTGCTCCAGCACGGGGATGAATACCCCGGGAGGCACGATTCCCCGCTCGGGGTGCCGCCACCGCAGCAAGGCTTCGGCACCGGTGATGATCCCGCCCCTTAAATCCACACGCGGCTGGTAATGCAGGACGAACTCCTGCTTTTCTACGGCGCGGTAGAGTTCGGATTCGATCGTAAGGCGCTCGGTCGCCGCCGCGTGCGCCTGTGGAGAGTAGAAATGGAACGTATTCTTTCCGGCCGCCTTGGCCGTATCGAGCGCGAGCCCCGCATTGACGAGTAGCGCATCCGCGCCCGGCGCGTCGTCCGGCCCGACACTGATCCCGACGCTCGCGGTAAGGTGCAGATCGCGTTGCGCAATGGCCAGGGGCTGCGCCACCGTCCCAAGCAGTTTGCGCGCGACTCCGGCAATGTCGTTCGGAGAGGTAACGTCATCCAGCAGCACGCCGAACTCGTCTCCGGCTATGCGCGCCACCGTGTCATCGGGCCGCACGGCCCGCGCCAGCCGGCCGGCGATCGCCTTGAGCGTTTCGTCGCCGGCTGCGTGCCCGAGCGCGTCGTTGATCGTCTGGAAGCGGTCCAGATCGAAGTACAGCACCCCCACATGCCGTGCATGGCGCGCCGCTCGCACCAGGGCGCGCTCCGTCTGATCGGCGAAGAGCGATCGATTCGCGAGCCCGGTCAATGCGTCGTGCTGCGCCAGATAGGCCAGTCGTTCTTCGGCCGCGACCCGCTCGCTGATATCGGTGATAAAGCCCAGCACCGCCGGCGCGTCCTTCCAGCGGGTCGGCGCGACGTTCGCCTCGACCCATTTGGTCTGATCGTCCCTGGTCAACATGCGCACGACCGAAATCCCGGTGACCTCCTCTCCCTGGATGCGCCTGCGGTTGCGGTCTTCGACCGAAGGCCGGTCTTCGCTGTGTATAAGATCCAAGAAATTCCGCCCGATGAGCTCCTCGCGGGGGTAGCCCAGCATGC
>JAKALI010000695.1 GCA_021813195.1 Pseudomonadota bacterium | reverse complement strand
GCGCGGTCTTTTCGCTCATGCACTCGCTGGTCGGCGGCATCGTGCTGTTCATCGTGGGCGTCGCCATCGCCCGCATTGCGACGAAGCACGACGTGGAGATTCTGCGCGTGCTCTTCAACTCCGGCACGCTCTGCCGCCGTTATGACCCCATGAAGCCCGATGCGCTGGAGCTCGCCGTCAGGAGGCGCGATGGTCAGAGTTGATGCCATTAGAAAGGACTGGAAAGAAGCTGGCTCGTTTCCCGCACAGGTCAATCTATACGGGTTCTGGGACGAACACACTTTCCTGACCAAATCCGGCGACCTCGGCAGGGTGCTGAAGATCGGCGGCACCGACTACGAGAGCCTCGATCACGCCGGCAGGAATTATGCGGTCAAGCGCCTCGAAGCCGCCCTGCGCTCACTCGATGACAGGTGCCGCCTCTACCAAATCCTGTTCAAGCACAACCGGCCCGCAATACCCCATGCCGAGTATGACAGCCCGCTGGTCCGCGCTGCCGTGGAGCAGCGCGCGGCCTTTCTTCAGTCCAAAGCCGACCACCTATATTCCATCGAAATTGTTTGGGCAGTGATGGTCGATGGCAGCTATGCGAAGACCGGCCTGCTACACGCGCTCGGACAGTTGCCGAAACAGCCCGCCGCGTCGCTCGGCGACCTGCGCTCCCTGCTCTCCGGTAACAAGGAACGGACTCTGATCTATGAGCAGATCGAGCGCGACCGCCTGCGGTTGCAACAGAAAATCCAGAGTTTGAGTGGGCAGTTGAACGACCTGATGACGGTCGAACTGCCAGGGGCGGAAGAGACATTCCGCATACTGCGCCGTCTCGTGAACTTCCGCCCCTCGAAGATTCAGGATGCGAGGCTGTATAGCGCGCGGCGCATCGATTACCAGCTATGCGACTCGGAGCTTGAAGCGCATCGCGGCTACCTGCGCATGGACGACGACTACCTGCGCGTGCTCACGCTGAAAGAGCTTCCGTCTGAGACGCGGCCTCTGCTGTTGCAGGGGCTGTTCGACATTCCCGCGAATTTTCACGTTGTGACCGAGTGGCACCCGGTAGACAACGCCAGGGCGCGGAAAGAGATTGCCAGCCGTCGCCGGCATCACCACAACTCCAAGACCAGCTTTGTCTCGAACCTTCAGGACCGGCAGAATAGTGGGCCGAAAGACGAGCTGGTCGATGACTCGAAGGAGGCCGCGATCGCGGAACTGGGCGCGGCACTGACTGCGCTCGGTATGGAGAGCAAAAGCTTCGGCGAGTTCACTCTCTCGGTCGTGATCTACGACGAGGATCGCGGTAAGGTGGAACACGCCGTCGCTGAGTTCCAGAAACTGTTCACACAGCATGACGGCTTGCTCTACGAAGAACGCTACAACCTGCTCAATGCCTTCTTTGCGACCATCCCAGGTAACCGACAGTTCAACCTGCGCAGGCAGTGGGCGCTCAATTCGAATTATGCCGACCTGTCGTTTCTCTTTACCATCGATAGCGGCAGCCAGTGGAACCCGCATCTGGAGCGGGAATACCTGCTGGCCCTCGAATCGACGCACGGCACGCCGTATTTTTTGAACCTGCACTCCGGCGACGTGGCCCATGCGCTGCTGCTCGGCGCAACCGGGAGTGGCAAAAGCTTTTGCGTGGCCGCCACATTGCAGGCCGCGCAGAAATACGAGCCTCTGACCTTCATCTTCGATCTCGGCGGCAGCTACGAAACGCTGACACGCGTTTTTGGTGGAACCTATCTCAACGTCGGCCTCAAAAATCCCGGCTTCACCATTAATCCGTTCTCGCTCGCAGCCACCAACGAGATCCGGAATTTTCTGTTTCTCTTCCTGCGCGTGCTGATCGAGTCCGGCGGACGCTATGAGCTGACGCCGGAAGACGAAAAGGCGCTGTTCGCCGCGATCGAGCGGGCTTACAAGCTGCCTGCAGCAATCCGGACGCTGACCAATGTGGCGTCCATCCTCGGGCCCTTGGGGGAGCGGCTGCACCGCTGGACACAAGCGGGACAGTTCGGCCATCTCTTCGACAACGTGGAGGACACGCTCTCATTCAGCCGGTTCCAAACCTTCAACTTCGATGGCTGGTCGGAGTACCGCGACGTGCTGGAGCCGTTGCTGTTCTATGTCCTTCAGCGCGCGTCGTCCGAGATTGAAAAACCCGCCAACACAGCCACCTTCAAGATGTTCGTGATCGACGAAGCGTGGATGTTTCTCAAGAACAAAACCATCCGCGACTGGATTGTCCGGGCTGAGAAGACCTGGCGGAAAAAGAACGCCGCCATGATCCTGGCTACGCAGTCCGTGGTGGAACTGGCGGCCTCGGACTTGCTGCACATCGTCAACGAGTCCTGCCCGAACAAGATCTTCCTCGCCAATCCCAACATCGACCGCAGGCTGTACGCGGACATATTTCAGTTGAACGACACGCAGCTTGAGTTGCTGGAATCGCTCGTGCCCAAGCGCGAGCTGCTCGTGATCCAGCCACGCGGCACCAAGAAGCTGGTCTTGGACGTAGACGCCCTGACCTACTGGACCGCCACCAACAACGCCCGCGACAACCTGCGCAGGCAGGACTATTTTTCTCGTTTTGGAGCAGAACAGGGGTTGCTCCAACTTGCCCACGGCTACCCCAATCCAACCCACTCCGAGGTGATCCGATGAACCGCACGCCCATCTTGCCGCTCGTTCTTGGCCTGGTTGCGACCGTTGCCCACGGCCAGCAATCGGCCCGCATCGTCCATTACCACCAGAATGATATCGTGAGCATCCGCGCCCGGATGCACTACACCACGCTGATCGAATTGCCTGCGACCGAAAAGATCATGGAAGTCGCCACCGGCGATAAGGACTTCTGGATCATCGATGCGGTTGGTAATTATTGCTTTCTGCATCCCGCCCAGGCAGGCATTCACAGCGACTTGAATCTGATTACCGACAAGGGGAATGTCTATTCGTTCTTGCTGGATGACGACGAATCCGCCGAGCCAGATCTGAAGGTGGTCATCGAGCCGAGCGGCCCATCCTCTCTTGCCGCGGCCAATGGTGCGACAAAGTGGGTGCCTGCATCGGAAGTCACGTCCATTGAGGCACAGGCCAAGGCCATCGGCCAGCACGACGCCAATGCGGTCGAAACATTTCGCGCCAACTATCCGACTCAGAAATTGAAGTTCGATTACAGCTACAAGAACAAACCGCCGTTCAACGTTGCGGCCGTCTACCACGACGACAAATTCACTTACATCAAGTCCTCCGCCTCTGAAAAG
>JAKALI010000694.1 GCA_021813195.1 Pseudomonadota bacterium | reverse complement strand
TGGGATTGTGGCCTAGTGTGCACGTAGCCCCACGCGGAGATCGGCAGGCGCGCCCGCCCATCTCGTCCGTTTGAAGCCGGACCGCTGGACTGTCAAACTGGAAAACGACCACTACATGTCGGGATGATGGTGCGCATCCCACCTGCCTCTGTTCCGGAATTTCGCTGATGCAAGGCCAGATCGACCTCTTCACCCTACTCACGATGGTGATCGCCGTCATTGCCGTCTTCAAGCTCTGGAGCGTGCTTGGACGGCGGACCGACGACGATGATGCGCGCATCGAACGCAAGAGTCGCGAATTGGACAGTCGCGGCACAACGGAGGCCTATTCCGAAAAGGTCGTAAGCCTTCCGCGCCGAGCGCAGGCGGCTGAAGCGGAAACAGGCGAGACCCGTGTAACGGATGCTGAGGTCGAGGACCGCATCCGGACATTCGCCCGCGGGAACGAAAGCTTGGCGGCAGGTTTGCTGGCTATCCAAGAAATCGACAGGGACTTTGATCCAGAGAACTTCCTCACCGGTGCCCGCGCAGCCTACGAGATTATTGTGACGGCCTTTGCCGAGGGCAGCCGCAAGGTTCTGCGTGATTTGTTGAGTAAAGACGTCATGGAGGAGTTCTCTGCCGCCATCGCGGCTCGTGAAAGCCGAGGTGAACGGATTGAGCAGAGTTTCGTCGGTATCGACAAAGCCGACATTCTGGAAGCCGAAGTGAATAAGGGCATCGCCAGCATCACCGTGCGGTTTGCAAGCCAATTGATCACGGCGACGCGCGATAAGGCAGGCAATGTTATCGCGGGCGACCCCAATGTTATCGCTCATGTGACGGACATTTGGACGTTCAGCCGAGACATTTCCACCGCCCGCGCTCGTCAGGACCCCAACTGGCGGCTTGTCGCGACGCAGGATGCGCATTGATCGCCGAGTCTGCGGGCCAGAAAGTGGTCGACCACTCCTCGTAAAGAAGTGGTTGGCACAGTCAAAGCCAGAGCGTGTCTTGGCAGGAGTGACCAGATCGCTGATCCTGGCGCAGCATGGAACGTTTCGACATCACCTTTGAACCCGTCGCGTTCGACGCCCTTGCCCATTGGTGTGAGGACGACCATGAGGCCGCATTCTCAACGTTTCTGACCTCTGCGCGGCGGTTGGCGGTGCTCGATCAGCTGGGCGATGCTCGCCTTAAGGCGATGCCGGCAGCCTGGGCCGGGTTGATGGCCGTGTGCCGGCTGGCCCTGGACCGCGCCGCCTTGATCACGACACCTCGCGCGGCGCGGGCTTTTTTTGAGGAGAATTTCGCTCCCCACCGCGTCATGCACCGCGGGCCGGCGGGACTACTGACGGGCTACTACGAGCCGATCCTTGAGGGGGCCCGCACGCGCTCAGAGCGCTTTCGCGTGCCGCTCCTCCGCCGGCCGCCCGATCTTGTCAATCTTGTCACGGAAGCTGAGCGCGGCGCACGAGCCGATGAGCTGACCCATGCGCGCCGCACCGCGATGGGCGATGAACCTTATCCGACGCGCGCCGAGATCGAGAATGGGGCGCTCGATCCGTTGGGGTTGGAATTCCTGTGGCTTGAAGATCCCGTCGACGCGTTCTTTCTCCATATTCAGGGCTCCGGCTTGATTGTCCTCCCGGATGGAACGCCAGTCCGCATTACGTACGATGGCAAGAACGGTCATCCTTATACCTCGGTCGGCCGCGCCGTTATCGACAGCGGGGCGATCGCAGAACCGGATATGACGTTGGATGCTCTGAAAAACTGGCTGAGAGCGGATCGAAACCGGGGGCGGGTGGTGATGCAGCTCAATCGATCCTATGTCTTTTTCCGGGAACTGACCGGTGAGCAGGCCCGAGCTCCGATGGGTGTCATGGAAATCTCACTTGCTGCGGGACGCAGTCTCGCGGTTGATACCGCCTACCACGGTATCGGCACGCCGATTTGGGTATCGGCGCCGGACCTGAAACATGCGGGCGGCGTGGACGGCTTCCATCGCTTGATGATCGCGCAGGATGTCGGCTCGGCCATCCGAGGGCCAGAGCGGGGCGATATTTATTTCGGCACCGGTGAGGAAGCGGGGCGACTCGCGGGCATCACGAAGCATGGCGGGCAGTTTTTCGTTTTACGTCCTCGTGCAGACGGGTGATTTGGGTGCCATGACCCCCAAGGATCGCCAGCGCCGGATTTCTCCACCTCGTCTCTCCGAGGAGGATGAGGCGTTGTGGCGATACACCACTCGCACACTCGAGCCATTGCGCCGCGCCAAGGCGCACGTCAGCGATCAGCAAGCTACAGTGGCAGCAGACAAAGCTGATGCGAGCGCGCCTCCGCGCGAAGAGGGACCATCGCATCAAAGGGGTTCGCCTTCCTCGCCTGGGCAGCAAACCATCAAGTCTGGGCGGCCGCCCGTGGGTGCAACGCCCGCCGCGCTGACGCAGATTGCCGTGCCGTCACGCGGTGCGCCGACACCGATCGATCCCGCGCATGTGCGCAAAATCCGGCGCGGAAGGCTCGATATCGAGGCGCGCATCGATCTGCATGGTATGCGGCAGGCGGAAGCCCATGCGGCGCTTTATCGTTTTATCAAGCGTGCTCATGCGGCGGGCAAGCGCTGGGTTCTCGTTATTACGGGCAAGGGCGGACCACGCGGGACGGCCGACGAGGGCGTGCCATGGGATGCAAATGCGCCGGAACGCGGTGTGTTGAAGCGCAACGTGCCACTTTGGCTCGCTGAGGCGGAGCTGAGAGCCCTGATCGTCAGTTTTTCTGAAGCGGCGCCCGAACATGGCGGCAGTGGTGCGCTCTATGTGCACCTGCGCCGCTCCGATCGAGTGCGTTGACGCGCAGCATCGTGGAGTCGCGTTGGCCCTTCACGCGAGTGTCAGGATATCTTCCAAGGCAAGATTGCCGGGCACGATCGTGATGGGAATTGGAAACGATCCGGCAACCTTTCCTGCTGCCAACGAGGACACAAGTGGACCCGGCCCCTTGGGATCGGTCGATGCCCCAAGAACAAGGATGGCGATATCTTCGTCTTCTTCGATGAGTTCGAGGATCTGCTCCGCCGGAATCCCTTCACGGATGACTTCCTCGATCTTAATGTTCTCGAAGCCCGCATGGGAGAGTTTGCGTTGGAACAAGCGGAATAGGGCCCGAGCCCGGTTGGTTTCTTCTTCGAGCTGGACCTGGCGCACGCCGACCCAATGCTGGAATTCCTGCGGCTCGATAACATACAACATCACGATCGAGCCCGAGGAGTGCACGATCCGGCTC
>JAKALI010000693.1 GCA_021813195.1 Pseudomonadota bacterium | reverse complement strand
TATAGAAGGCGAACTCGAGCGCAATCCGTTGCTCGAACTCGAAGAGCCCACAGCCGAGAGTTCATCTGCGCGTGAGGATGCAACGGCGGATGCAAGCAGCGGCGAGCCGGATGCAGACGGCACGGGGAGTTCAGAGGAGGATTGGCTCGATTTGGACAAGCCCGTAACCGACGCTGTCGCGGTTTTGGATACGGAACTTGAAAATGTGTATCCGGATGCGCCAGCCTCCGACATCGGACCTGATCTCGTTGGGTCATGGGCGTCGCTGACACCGCGTAACGGTGCACTCGACGAGGATCCAGACCTTGAAGATTACGTCGCGAACGAGATATCGCTGCGCGAGCATCTGGAGGCACAGATGGTTCTCGTGCTCGCGGATCCCGCCGAACGGTTGATTGCGCATAACCTCATCGACACGGTCGACGACGCAGGCTACCTGCATGCTGATCTCGAGGAGCTTCAGGCGCGACTTGCTGCGCCAGCAGGAATGGTTGAGCGCGTGTTGGGCGTCCTGCAGTCGCTCGATCCGCCCGGCGTGTGCGCGCGCTCGCTGGCCGAGTGTCTTGCCCTGCAACTGAAAGAGAAGAACCGCTATGATCCGCAGATCGCAGCGCTGTTAGACAATTTGAGTTTGATTGCCACGCACAATTTGGCCGCTCTCCGCAAGGCAATCGGCGTGGACGACGACGAACTCGCCGAAATGATTTCTGAGATCAAGACGCTCAATCCAAAGCCGGGACTGAGATTTGGTAGGGTGCAGGTCCAGCCGGTCGTTCCCGATATTATCGTGCGGCCTGGCAACGACGGCAGCTGGCTTATCGAGCTCAATAGCGAGACGTTGCCTCGAGTTCTGGTGAACCGCGTCTATTATGCCCGGGTATCGAAAACCGCGCGCAATGACAAGGACAAGGGCTATCTTCTCGAATGCCTGCAGACTGCGAACTGGTTGGTGAAAAGCCTGGACCAGCGCGCGCGTACCATCCTCAAGGTGGCAGAGGAAATTGTGCGCCAGCAAGATGCATTCTTCGCCCATGGGGTGGCGCACTTGAAGCCCATGAATTTGAAGTCGGTGGCGGATGCGATTTCCATGCACGAGTCGACCGTGTCGCGCGTGACGTCGAACAAGTATGTTGCTACACCCCGCGGGATTCTGGAGCTCAAATACTTTTTTACGTCCTCGATTTCGGCTGCCGACGGCGATGGGGAAGCGCACTCCTCCGAGGCGGTCCGCCATCGCATCCGGCAGATGATCGATGCGGAACCTACAGCAGCCGTTCTATCGGACGATATGATCGTCGATCTGCTGCGTCGCGATGGCATCGACATCGCGCGGCGCACGGTTGCCAAATACAGGGAGGCCATGCGCATTCCCTCCTCCGTCCAGCGTCGTCGGCAGAAGCGGCTGAGCGAGCGCGCGGGCCGTGCGGTGTGAGGCCGCAACGGTGGCTCCTTGGATGAGAGCGGCAACCTCAAGGCATGCCGCCGCAACTGCGATCGGATGGGGATCCTTCTGCCCTCCGTGCCGAGCGGTTCCAACATCATTTGACATGGGCGGCGACACGCTCTAGCCTCTCAAGTCGTGGTTGGGCCCGCAGGCACCTAACCAACTGAATTACCTAACCTTTGTGGTGATTCATGGGGTGTTGGGCAAAGAGTCGCAGGCGGCGGCGGTGGCGCCAGGAAGCGGAGGCCCTGCGTGAAGGGGGCGGCCAAGGGGCGGACGGTCGATGAACGTGCTGAACATCACCCACGCCAAAGGTTATTGGGGTCGTCGCGAAACGCGCAGGTGCGGCGAGAAGCACAGGCGCGGGACGGCGGGAACGAGGATAAGGCGCAGCGACGCCTTACTCGACTGGCACAGTTCTGGCGGCGATGAAACCCCTGTGAGGACAACTCGGGTGGCCGGGTGAAGGCCAGGCGTTTTTGCAAGTCGAGAGAGTAAATTTAGGCGCGTTGCCCGATGGGGCCGGAGCGGCGGTCAGCCGACCACATCCACGGAGTGGACATACAAGCAATGGATCTAGCAGATATTCTGGCACCCGATGCGATAATCCCCGCGCTCGACGTCTCGTGCAAAAAGCAGGCGTTGGTGGAGCTGGCTGAGCGCGCATCCGAACTGACGAACATCGATCAGCGCGAAATCTATGAAGCCTTGCTCCAACGCGAACGCCTAGGGTCGACCGGACTCGGTCGCGGGATTGCAATCCCTCACGTAAAATTCAAGGCGCTCGACCACATCGTGTGTCTCTTCGCAAAATTGCCTGAGGGCATCGAATTCGACAGCCAGGATGAGTCCAAGGTCGATCTGATTTTCCTTCTGCTTGCGCCCGAACATGCCAGCGGTGATCACTTGAAGGCATTGGCGCGCATTTCGCGTCTGGTCCGCGAGCCGGCGACTCTTGAGCAGTTGCGCGCAGCAAAGGATGTCGAAACGATGCGTCGCATTCTGTCGACGCCGGCAACGTCCCACGCTGCCTAGAGCCGATTTGCATCTGATCGCTCGAAATCCGCCAGACATCGGCAATTGACGGGATGTTATCCCAGCAAGCCGTATTGCGGGTTCTCGAACGCCAAATCCGGAATGATCCGCGCGCCATGCGGTGAGCGGTGCGCGCTTCTAGAGCGGCTCATGTCTGGCTCGCTGCCCCGTAGCCTTTGAACTTCTCCAGCACGCGCGTCATTTCATCCTCGTCGAGAATGTCAGGCCGGCCGAGTGTGAGTACCTTGACATACTGCTCGGCGAGCACCTCCACCTCAAATGCCAATTCAAGCGCCCGCTCGAGGCTCGTGCCGATGGCGACTTGGCCGTGATGCGCCATCAGGCAGGCGTCGCGCGCGCGCAATCCGTCCGCGACGTGACGGGCCAACTCCTCGCTGCCGAACGTGGCGTAGGGCACGAGCGGAATGTCAAGACCTCCGGCGACGGCCACCATGTAGTGGAAGGCCGGAATGTTGCGTCGGGCGCAGGCCAGCACGGTGGCATGAAGCGAATGCGTATGCACGACCGCGTGGCGATCCGTCCGAGCGCGATAGATGGCGAGGTGAAAGTGCCATTCCGTCGACGGGCATCGCTGGCCGCGCGGTACGGACCCGTCCGCCTCAACCTGGACGATGTCGGCCGGCTTCAGTTCGTCGTAGGCGAGGCCAGAGGGCGTGATGAGCATGCCGTCGTTGAGCCGGCAGGATACGTTGCCCTAACGCCCCGGCGAGAGCCCGCGTGCGCTCATCGCTTTGGCCGTTTCCACGAGCGCCTTGCGCAGCGTCTTTTC
>JAKALI010000692.1 GCA_021813195.1 Pseudomonadota bacterium | reverse complement strand
CCGACACAGTTGGCGACGTCTCGGGCACGTTGCGATCTGCGGTTGTTGTGCAGCGTGCTGGATCAGTCCCAATCTCACCCCAATTGAGACCCAGTGTGCGCGGCGCGTGCGGGGTTAGTCGGGCGGCGAAGGTGACACGGTTCGAAAGCACCATGGATGCGGCCGACGGCCGGGGCGCGATGCTGCGTTCGGCCGGCGATGGCGTCGCGCGCGGCGCCGGGTTCGGCGAGTCGTGGAACGCCCGTCGTGCGGAAGGTCATCGTCGAGCTCGCCGGCATAGCTGGCGCGTCCGGGTCCTGCGCGCCGCCTTGCCGGTCATTGGCGTGCTCATCACCGGCTCCTATCTCGCGCAACTGCTGCATTCCGCCGGCATTGTCTCCACGATGCCTGCGATCTCGGTACCGCGCATCACGCCAGCAGATTTGACGATGCACAACCCGCAGTACACGGGTGAGACGGAAACCGGGGGGACGTACCGGGTCAAAGCGCGCACGGCCCGTCAAGATCTCAACAAGAAAAACGAGGTGCAGCTGACCGGCATCGAGGGCGATCTCCTGGAGGGCGATGGCACCCGAACAGATCTGCAGGCTGCTGGAGGCCTCTACAACACTTCGAGCGGCGTGTTGGAGTTGCAGGACTCGATCTCCGTGGTTTCGACGGACGGCCTTTCGGCGAAGCTGAGGACGGCGACGGTCCGCTCGCGCGAAGGTCTGATTACGTCCAAGACGCCGGTGTCTGTCTCTTTTCCCGCGGGCACGATCACGTCCCACGAACTCACGATCCGTCAGAAACTCCGCGAGGTCACTTTCGTCAAGAACGTCGTCGCGAGGCTCAAGCCGCCGCCCGCCTCGCCCCGAACGCCGCCCCAATCGTCTCCAGGGACGCCGCCGCTTGATGCCGGCGCGACAGGAGCAGCGTCGCCGGCGGCCGCTCGTCAGGCGACGCCCAAACTCTTTGGCGCGACGGATCAGCCGGTCTCCATTGTGGCCAGCCGTCTCGACATCAAGGATCTCGACAAACAAGCGATTTTTACGGGGAATGTGCGAGCAGAGCAGGCCAGCATGGCCTTGACAGCGCCTGAATTGATCGTGCGCTACGAGGGTGCGGCGGCCGGCGCTCCGGGCTCTGGAAGTCCGGGATCAGCGGTGAATGCGGGCAACATCACACAGATCACCGCAAAAGGCCCGGTGGTCATGACCTCTGTCAGTGGGGATCGTGTATCCTGCGATGCGGCAGAGTTCGATGTTGCGCGCGAAACGGCCCGCTTCGACGGCAATGTGGTCATGTCGTCGGGAGAGGATCGCGCCGCCAAAGCCGATCGCGCCGAGATCGATCAGCTCGCCAACACGATACTTCTGGAAGGTCAGGTGCGCGTCCAGCAACAGGAAAACGTGCTGACCGGCCGCAAGCTTTTTGTTGACCGGAGCCTGGGCCGCACGAGTTTAACTGCGCCCCCGATGCGGGGTGAAGGTCCGGGCCGCATATCCGCGCGCTTGGTGCAGAAGGACGCAGCAGACGCACCGAAAAAAGCCGAGCGCAAGATCGAACCGCCCGCATCCGCCTTGCAGGCATTCCGCTCGGAACCCGGCGCGCCGCTCGATGTCCTGGCCGACTCGCTGGATGTCGATGATGGGGCGCGCGTTGCTGTGTTCCGTGGCGATGTTGAAGCCCGTCAGGGCTCGGTGGCGATGCGTTCTGCAGAATTGAAGGCGTTCTATTCGGGTTCGGCCAGATTGGCGGACGTTACTGCCCAAGCGCCTACCGATGCGGGAACTGCAGGCGTGGAGCCCACAAGCCTCACGCGTGCCGAAGCGCGCGGCAGCGTCGTCATTGAAAGTGCTGATGGGCGAAAAGTGACAGGGGATTGGGCCCTCTTCGATGCGAAGAAGAACAAAATCGAAGTCGGCGGCGAAGTCGGTCTGACGCAGGGCAGTTCGCTCGTGCGAGGCACCCGGCTGACGATTGATCTCAACACCGGTGAAAGCAAAATCGATACAGCGCCGAGCAAAAACAGACCTTCGACAAACGGAGGACAAGACGCCGTGTCAAGCTCGCCCGGCGGAGGATGGAGTTCTCAAACTGAACCTTCGCCGCGCGGCACCTCGACAGGTACGCGACCAAGCGCCATCTTCTTTCCCAACGAAGTCAAGAATGGTACGCCATCGAAGGGTGCCGATAGCCCTCGCGATGCCGCACCGGGTTGGAGCTCGCAAGTGGCACCGCCCTCGCCTGAGGCCTCTTCGCCGTGATATCGGCGTTCATGAGGTCTTCGTCGCCTGACGAAGGCTCAGCGACGGGAGCGAGGTGGTCGGCCCGAACGCGGTGCGATCTGCCCATATCCAACCTCGATCGAGGATGACGCGTGTGAGACTGCCATCGATCCGCAATGTGTTTCGCTCTGGCGCAAATGGGCACCTCGTCGCGCCCGCGCCGAGCCGGGACGCAGATGCGACCGCGACATCCGCAAGCGGGATCGCAACGGACGAGGACATCGTCGATCCGTCGATCGGCGGCGAGGGCTGGCTTACGGTCGTCGATGTCCAGAAGAGCTATCGCAAGCGCAAAGTGGTCAAAGGGGTGTCGCTGGCCGTCGGGCGGGGTGAATCGGTCGGTCTGCTGGGCCCGAACGGTGCCGGCAAGACGACGGTCTTCTACATGATCACGGGGCTCGTGCCCGCCGACGAAGGCCGCATCACCATCGACGGGCGGGACGTGACCCGACTGCCCATGTACCGGCGGGCCCGTCTTGGCATTGGTTACTTGCCGCAGGAAGCCTCAATCTTCCGGGGGCTCACGGTCGAGCAGAACATTATGGCTGTCCTGGAACTGGTCGAACGCGACAAGCGCAAGCGCAAAGAGCAGCTGGACAGCTTGCTCGAGGAGTTCCGCATCACCAAATTGCGCAAGTCGCCGTCCATCGCGCTATCGGGTGGTGAGCGGCGCCGATGCGAGATTGCCCGTGCTCTAGCATCCCGACCATCCTTTATTCTGCTCGACGAGCCGTTCGCCGGTATCGACCCGATCGCGGTGGGGGATATCCAGGATCTTGTGCGCCATCTGACCGATCGTGGTATCGGCGTACTCATCACCGATCACAACGTCCGCGAGACTTTGAGCCTCATCGACCGCGCTTATATTATTTACGATGGTCAGGTTCTGACACACGGTAACCCGTCAGAAATCATAGCCAATGAAGACGTCCGCAAGGTCTATCTCGGGGATATGTTCCTTAACAGCCGTTGAGTATAGATCGCTACGGACCGATTTCGG
>JAKALI010000691.1 GCA_021813195.1 Pseudomonadota bacterium | reverse complement strand
AATCCTCCTCCTGAAACTTACAGGCAGTTACGCTGATGTCATATCCCGCTTCAACGACATCAAACAAGATCCCAATGCCCTTTATGCTTTTTTCAAAGCCATGCCCAAAGGCGGAGAGCTGCATTATCATCACCGCAGACGAAAGCGTGCGTGGCGGCAAGAATGTGCCGCTTAAGAAAAACGCTGACATCGCGCTACAAGGGGCACCCGAGGGAACAAAGATTCTCGTTGTGCGCCGCACCGGCAACACGATTCCGTGGACACCTGGGCGGGATTTTTGGATGCACGAGGAGACCGCAAAGGTCTCCGCCGATTGTCCGCCTGAGGAAATGAACGCGGAGGATCCGCTGTTCATTCTTTATACGTCGGGTTCAACGGGCAAGCCCAAAGGGGTCGTTCACACGACCGGTGGCTACCTCGTGTATGCCTCGATGACCCACCAGTATGTGTTCGACTATCATGACGGCGATATCTACTGGTGCACCGCCGACGTCGGTTGGGTTACTGGCCACAGCTATATTGTCTATGGCCCGCTCGCCAATGGCGCGACAACGTTGATGTTCGAAGGTATTCCAAGCTATCCGACGCACTCGCGGTTCTGGCACGTCGTCGATAAGTGGGGCGTCAACACCTTCTATACCGCGCCCACCGCGATACGGGCTCTGATGGCGCACGGAGACGATTACGTCCAGAGGACAAGTCGCTCTTCACTGCGGCTGCTGGGTTCGGTCGGCGAGCCCATCAATCCGGAAGCATGGGAATGGTACTACCGGGTTGTCGGTGAAAGCCGCTGCCCGATCGTCGATACATGGTGGCAAACGGAAACCGGCGGCATTCTCATCACGCCATTGCCGGGAGCAACAAAATTGAAGGCAGGGTCGGCGACGCTACCTTTCTTCGGTGTGCAACCGGCGATCGTCGATGATAAGGGCATCCTGCAGGAAGGCCCCGCCACGGGCAACCTTGTCATTCTTGACAGCTGGCCGGGCCAGATGCGCACGGTGTATCGCGATCATGAGCGCTTCGCCCAAACCTACTTCTCGGCCTATCGGGGTCAATACTTCACTGGCGATGGCTGCCGGCGCGATGAGGATGGCTACTATTGGATCACAGGCCGTGTCGATGACGTGATCAATGTCTCTGGCCATCGTATGGGGACAGCTGAAGTTGAGAGTGCGCTCGTCGCCCATCCCAAAGTCTCCGAAGCGGCGGTCGTCGGATATCCGCACGATGTGAAGGGGCAAGGCATCTACTGCTACGTGACGCTGATGGACGGCGAAACGCCGAGTGACGAGTTGCGCAAGGATCTGGTGGCCCACGTGCGACGTGAAATCGGGCCGATCGCAACGCCCGATCTTATTCAGTTCGCGCCCGGTCTTCCCAAGACGCGGTCGGGGAAAATCATGCGGCGGATTCTGCGCAAGATCGCCGAAGACGAGTTCTCCAATCTGGGAGACACATCCACGTTAGCCGACCCCGCTGTCGTCGACGATCTCATCGCCAACCGACAGAACCGACGCGCAGGCTGACCGATCAGCCCGTGTTGCGGACGGAACGAATAGCGCTAGCGGCACGTCGCCCTCGTGCAACGTGTCGCGTTTGCTTGAGGCCTGCAAGAGTCCCGATCAACTGGTCACGCGCAAGTTGGTCAGCTTCTTGACGATGTCTTTGAATGCCGCGCTCAGTTGCGATGCTGTCGTGGTGTCGTAATAGTTGGCTTCGCCAGAGCATTGCTTGAGCAGGGCTTCCGACTGCGGCGGAGCCTGGAAAGCGACGGTGTAAATGCGAATGCGCCGCTGGACATCCGCAGGGTTCCGCATGGCCTCGCATAACGCGAGGGCCTGATTTGGGGAAGTGCCTGTAAGAGAGGGGTCCGTCGCGCTCGGATTGGGCCACGGATAGATTTCTCCACCGTTATCGTAGGCCACATTGAACATCCCATCTGTCATCAGCACAACAGCCTTGATAACCTGAGCTGAATCGTAGGGGCGCGGGGCACTTGCCGGCCATAAGGTGCCCCATTCTGGGGAGAGCATGTACCAGCCCCAGGCGGTCCCGAGGTGGCCAGCGGTGCCACCGCTCGCGGCAAGACTGTTGATTGCGGCCTTGAAGGCGGCACGGGTCGGCCCGGATGAGAGATCCGCCAAGGGCATGACGGGTGTGGCCACGCAGCTGTAATACCAACGCGTCGCCGTGTCGGAAACGCCCAGGCGATGTGCCGGGCTCGGAAAGGCATTCGTGTAAGCATTGGGGCCTGAGCGTTCGACCACACAGCCGTCTGTCGACGTGCCGGCGCTAACCGCCGCAGCGTATGGTCCGGCATTGACCGACGCGGCGTAGGGTACGAGCGCGACGCGGACGGCGCCCACGCGCGGATCGGCATCAAAGAGCGCATCCACCATGTCGTTGGCTGCGCTCTTTAGCGCATCCAGTTTGACCGCGGTCGTGCACGGCGGATCGGTGACGGTCGGCGGCACATCGCACATCGACCCTGTGATGTCGACCACCAGCGCGACCTCAATCTTGGTCGCCCTATACGAGGCAGTCGATGACTTGACGAAGTCGATGGTCTCGCTTGCGCCAGCTAAGGCGCCGAACATCGTAGGCATGGATACATCCACCAATGCCTCGACGGTATTGGTCTGCAAATTCACGTTGGTGCGGAAATTGGACAACTTGAAGCCATCGGCGCTAGCGGACGCGATCTGCGTCTCAAAATATCGCTGCGCCTCGTCGCGAATTTCTGCTGCCGTAATGCCATCCTCGTCGATAAGTTTGGCGCCCGCCAGGGCCGCGGCATCGAGCGCATTCTGAACTCGGGTCGAAACATTGTACGCGCGCGAGCTGTCCACCGCGAGCCCGATCGCCACGCTTAACGCCAGGAATGAGAGGCTGAATATAATCGCGATCGTGCCTCGGGAATCCGCGACAAAGGACTGTGGCCGACAGCGCAGTGCAGGTTTGGGCATTGTGTTGAAGCTCGTGATCTGTCGGAAGCGAGGTTGCGATCCGCCTACTGAACACGGCGATTGCTAATAGGCCGATAACACTCGCTGAGCGCGACGCGCGCCGGGTCGATATAGTTAATGAACTCCAAATTTATCCCGCGTCGCGCGATGAACAATTAGCTGCAGCGTGTCATCAATCCGCGATCGAAATGGAAATGATCACGATGGGCTGCGTTATAGTCCGGTCCGAGTGCAACCCGGAAATAGCGGCAGGCGCGCCCGTGGATCGCTTTCAGAAAATCGGCTTCTTTGCTGTTGGCCGTCCACT
>JAKALI010000690.1 GCA_021813195.1 Pseudomonadota bacterium | reverse complement strand
CAAGGGACTCGAGACCGCGCCCGACTGGAATATCTCTCGCTCGAGGTACTGGGGTACCCCCATGCCCATCTGGGTAGGGGAGAAAACCGGTCAAATCCGCGTGATCGGCTCTGTCGAAGAATTGCACCATTACTCTGTTACCTCCTTACCCGAGCTCACCGACATCCACCGCGAATTTATCGATGATCTAGAGGTCTGGGTCGACGACGAGAAAACCGAAAAAGGCAAACGCGTCAATGACGTCTTCGATTGCTGGATCGAGTCCGGCAGCATGCCATTTGCGAGTGTTCATTACCCCTTCGAAAACAAGGATATTTTTGAAAGTCGCTACCCCGCCCAGTACATTGTCGAGTATATCGCCCAGACCCGCGCTTGGTTCTATACTCTCCACGTTCTCTCGACCGCGCTCTTTGGCAAGCCCTCATTCGAAAATGCGGTGACAACTGGCACGATTCTAGCCGAAGATGGCACCAAAATGAGCAAAAGCAAGAAAAACTATCCCGATCCTAGTCTCTTGATCGACATGCGATGCGCGATGCATCCCGCCGATGTCCTCCGACTAGAGTCCGACATTGCGATTCAAATCACGCGACCCGTAGCAAAGGATTTGCGCATGCTCAAGCTCGGAAAGCTGCATGCGATGCCGTTTGCGGCGCGCTCCTACCTTGAAACGTACGGCTGTCCTCAGTCGATCGCGGACCTCCGGCAGCACCGGATTGTTTTGCAGGTATCCGATCAGATTGCCGCCGAGGAAGGGTTCAGTCATCTATTCCCGGATTTGCAGCAGTCGGGAATCGTCAGCGTTCGTTCAAACGTCAGCAGCGCTCATCTGTGGGCTATCGCGCACGGCGCGGGAATTGGATGGCTTCCGACCTATGCGCACGCTATCACTGGCAACCTCATCCCCATCGATCTTCCGTACATTGTGGCGCAAGATATTTGGCTGACGTATCACCCTGATGGAAACAAAATTCAACGCGTGCGCCGGTTGATCGATTGGACCATCGATGCGTTCTCACCGAAGACATTCCCTTGGTTCAGAAATGAATTTATTCATCCCCGCGATTTGCCGACCGTTGTCGGCGGCGCGCCGATTATGAGGTGGTTTGAGGGGTCGAAAGCAGACCCGGGGTAATCAGATTTATCAGCGCCGAGAGGCGGGCACGGGCTTCCCCATTCCTCTATTTGCAGGTCACCAGTTTTGGATGGCGCGCTGGCGACCACACAGCGGCGTTCTATCGCAGCCAGTTGGCGAACTGCGACATTTCTGCAGCCGGTAGTCGTGCGAGATGGCGATCCTCGCCGCGAGGCTATCTTCCTGAATACAATGCGCTTTTCGCGGTCTCGGTTGAAATCGTGTTCCGTATACGGAACACGATACTCCGTTCACGGATATAGGCCCATATCCTTCTCGCGACTAAGCTACTGAACAGATTACAGGAAGCAGAAAGACGCACGGCAAAATTGGGCCGTCGGCGAACGTACCGGTGACTGCGCTATGGCACCGCGAATGCCGGCCCATTAACTATCAGCGAGTTACATGATGCAAACGAATCCATTACTTAGACGTACTTCTCAAAAATTCTCAAACCACCGCATCCGTTCGCTCACAATACTTTTCGCCATGAAATGTTCGCGAGATAAGGGGTTACCGTTCCGTCCATTAAGTGTGGAGGCTGAAGCCATACTTGCCGCTCATGATTGGAAGACGGACCTTTCAGCCCTGGAGACCACCATTCGCCGCGCGGTCATCATGGCTGACGACCATGAGATCGGGGCAGACCTCATCCGCCTACCAGACGCGCAATCCGACGACGACGGAGAGAACGAAGGCACAAAGCTGCCCGAGGGAGCGCTGCGCGCACTGCTTGGCTACACGCTGACGGACGTAGAACGTGAACTCATTCTGATGACCCTCGAATATTGCTCCGGCAACCGCACGCACACTGCGGATATCCTCGGCATTTCGATCCGCACGTTGCGCAATAAGCTGCAAAGGTATTCCCTCACCGAAACCGCCACCTCCACACAGCCATCGGTACCTGGCCCCGCATGCTCACCCGATGACTCCCGGCCCGGGCGCCATCGCAAGAAACCGTGATACCGCGTCGGCGGACATCCGCGGCTTCCACTCGCCGCGCTCCCAACGGCCGAAGGTGCCCTCGTCCACGCCCGTGAGCTTCGCAGCCTGTTCGATGGACAGCCCAAGCTCCCGCCGCTTGGCGGCGATCCGCTCGGCGAAGGTCGCGGGTTCCGGGAATGGGTCGTATCCGAGGAACCGGAAAATCGCCGGGTAGTACCGCGGCAGCGGCTTCGTCCGGTCCTGTTCCCAGAGAAGATAGGTCCAAGGGTTTGCGGCTAATTGAAATGCTACCTGCACTTGGCTGAGACCGAGTGTGGTTCGCCGCTTAAGGAGATGTTTTCCCAGGGTTTTCGGCTTGTCGGGGCATGCCTTCGGCCGGGTCCAGCGGAGGGTCAACGGGACGTGCGGAAGCGGGAAGGCAACGCTGCTATGCCGCTGCGGCTATCTTTCCGATCCGGCGCAGGCCTGCGGGCGGGCGCCCAAATGCGCGCAGGATTATCAGGCACGGCTTTCGGGCCCGCTGCTCGACCGCATCGACATTCACGTCGAAGTGGCGGGCGTTTCGGCGCAGGACCTTGCCCTGCCGCCACCGGCCGAAGGCACGGCGGAAGTGGCCGCGCGCGTGGCCAGGGCCCGCGCCATTCAGCGCGAACGCTATGCGCCGCATAACCTGCGCAGCAACACGGAAGCCGAAGGCGAGTTGCTGGACCGCGTGGCGACACCGGAGCCGGCAGGCGCCAGACTGCTCGCCGATGCCGCAGAGACGATGCGGCTGACCGCGCGCGGTTATCACCGCGTCTTGCGCGTGGCGCGCACCATCGCCGATCTGGCCGGCAGCGAAACCGTGCGGCGCACGGACGTGGCCGAGGCCCTATCCTATCGCCGCCTGGCCCATCTTCATTGAGGAACGGGCTCGCGCCCCAAAAACCCTGGCGCCCGGAATCCCAGAAACATTAATATTGTGAAATATTACAGATCGTCGCTCGAATGCCGCGCTGGCGAAAAGATTGGTGGATCGCGTCAGAAGATTGATGCGCAGATACAATAAAACGAAAATAAAGCCCGAAATATAGGCGTTTGGCGTTTTGAGCGCGCCCCGTCAATTTTGCGGATCGACGACCGTCCGAAATATCTCCGAGCGAAAACAAGAAGCGTTTGCACGGCGCTAACGCATTTTGGAACTAAAGAACAAGGTTCAA
>JAKALI010000689.1 GCA_021813195.1 Pseudomonadota bacterium | reverse complement strand
GCGCAGTGATGGGCGGCTATAGTGTTTGCGGGTGGCTGGGGTCCACATGGGTAGCTCCAAATCGGTGTCAGCAACCGCTTGGAATCACGTGGACTTCAGTCACTCAACCCCTTTCGAAACGGCCTCTTAAAGACTGGAGGATATTCTTCGTATTCCACAGTCAAGGCATTTCTTACTACTACTCCCCTCGCAGCATTTCGCACCGTGGCACCCTCGCTTACGTCAATTGGTATAGCTCGGAACGACGCCAGGCGATTTATCGCGTTGAAGCCGACTGTGCGGCACGCACGATTCAGAACATTTCCGTGGACCTGTATGATCCGAGAACCCACGCATACGAAGAAACGCAAAATTTAAGACCTTATTCACGACCCATTCCGATTCCGGCTTCGTACAAAATGGGAGCGCACCTGGCGCAGATGGTATGCGGATTCCAATGAGGCGCCGCTCGCCGGCCGAGGGTCGTAACGCTGCCTAGAGCATAAAGTCTGCCTGGTCCGCGATTTCCGAAGAATGGCATTAGCACAAAGCTGAGCGATGGGTCACTTCGTCCCGCACGCGGCCAGCATTTGGTGCGGCGATGTCGGCTTCGCCCCGAATGCGTTTGAATTGCTGCTTAGGCGCGAAATGGCGCGATGGGCCAGAAGGAGGCGGCTCCGAGTTGGCCAGGCGCTTTTTCGCGTCCCGGCTCAGTCCTCGCGGCTGCGAGCACCAATGGCGGAACCACCGCGCAGCATGACACGCAGGTTGGCGACGGCGTGCGAGAGCCAAGTGTTGCCGTACGCGACATAGATCCGCACGGGACGTCCTTCCGCTACCAGAGCCGACTGCAGCTCCTCCTTCACGCCCTGCAACATCTGGAATTCGACGGCGTGGAGCGGCAGCCCGAGGCGCTCCTGGCAATACTTGGCCCATTCGATGGCCTTGGCGTCGTGACTGGCGATGGCCGGTGACGCGCCGGCGCTGAGCAAGCGTTCGATGTCGCGCATGAATGCCGCGTCGATCTCCTCCACGCTCTGGTAGGCCACTTCCGCGGGCTCACGGCAGCCCCCTTTGACCAGCCGGATGCGGGCGCCGAGCGCGGCGTAATGGTCGAGGTCGGACTCTCGCTGTCGCAGATACGACTGCAGCACGATGCCGACGGTCTCCTTTCCCCAGCGCGCGGCCATCGACTCGTAGAGCGACAGGGTGTCGTCGAGGTATCTGGACTCCTCCATGTCGATTCGGACGAATCCGCCGGTCTCCGAGGCCGCCGCCAGCACACGGTCGAGCTGTTCGGTGCAGTACTCGCGACTGATATCGAGCCCGATGAGGGTGAGCTTGACCGAAACGTTGGCGTCCAGGTCCTCGCGCCGGATGGCCTCCAGCGCCATGATGGCCTCGTCGGCTGCGTAGCTGGCAAACCCCGGGTCGGCGGTGTGCATACCGTGGTAGTTCATGGTGGCCTTGATGCCGCGATCGTTGAAAGCGCGCACCGTCGAGATCGTGGTCTGGAGGTCTTCGCCGCCCACGAATCGTCCGGCCACGCCTCGCACGACAGGCGTTCCCATCGCCACCTTGCGTACGGTGGAGCTGCGGGAAAGCAGATGCACTATTCGGCGCGTCACGGGAGCCATCGGCGTTCTGTATCCGTCGAACCGACTGAGACAACGTTCGAACCGGGACATACCTAATTCATGTTAATGAGCCGTTTTAAATCAGCTTCCAAATTAGGACACCGGCACCATCAATTAGGACACCGAGCCATAAATGCGGACACTACCCAGCGGCCTATAAGAACAGACCGGAAATAGAGAGCATTCGCTGAACTTGATCCGTTCGTATGGCGGCTCGCTCAGTCGAGATGTCGGCTTGGGGTCGTTTTCGACCGGGACGTGACCAGCAGCATGTGTGGCGATGTGGTCTCTACCCCAAAAGCGGAAGTGACATCAGCGTATCGAATGTCATTTCCTCTCTCTGGTCATTCCGGAGCGCGGGCCTAGGCCCGCGAACCCAGAATGGCGGAGATAGAGCGGCAGCGAGCCCGAGCGGAACAAATTCCTTGACAGCGCAACGCTGCCCGGCTAGCAAAGGCGCATTCTCCCACAATTGGGCTCGCGGCAAGCCTGCCAGGCGGCCGTGACATTCGCTGCCGATTATCGTCATGCCCGCGCTTGTCGCGGGCATCCACGTCTTTGGCCTCCCACAAACTGCAAAGGCGTGGATGGCCGGGACAAGCCCGGCCATGACGATGGAGGGACACGCACACTTCATAAGGACCATCACCATGGCTGACCTCACCCACGAAGCCTGGGCGCAAATCCGTTACAACTACGAGCACACCGACCGCCCGATCGAGGACATTTGCGCCGAGCACAAAATTTCGTCCGGCACGCTGCGCGACCGCGTGCGGCGTTGGAACTGGATGCGGCGGCGCGCGCCGATCCCGCGCGAGGGACCGCCGCCTGTCGCCCAGACTGCGCAGCCGCCGCAGACGGTGGCGAGCGTCGAAACCGTGCCCCCCACCGCCGACCCCTCCCCGCAAGGGGGAGGAGGGGAGCAGGCAGCGCCTGCGGCGCCTGCCGCTTCCGGCTACGACGCGAACGCGCCGGCCGCGAGCGATCCCGCCGCGATCGCGCCACGCCTGCAAAGCGCGGTCGCCCGCGTGCTGCCCGCCATCGAGGCGACCATCGCCAAGCTGGCGGCGGGGCCGCAGCGCCCGCGCGAGATGGAGCAGACCGCCCGCGCGCTCGGCACGCTGACGCGCACCTTGCGCGAGCTCAATGCGCTGCTGAGCCAGCATGCGCCGCGCGCCGTCGACGACTACGATGACATGCCCGAAGACATCGACGCCTTCCGCGAACAGCTGGCGCAAAAGATCGAGGCCTTCATGGAGGCGCGCGGCGACGAGATCGTCGACGAGGATGAGGACGAGGACGAGCCGGCCGGCGCGGCCACGGCCGCGCGCTGACCGCCATGGGGCAGGCACCATGAGCCAAGCAACGGGCCCTTGTCCTCGCCCGGCGGTCCGGGCATGACAGCCGCATGGACCCATCTGCGACCTTCACCCGTGCGGAAATCGAGGCCGGCCGCCGGCTGTTCACCGGCGAATGGCAATTCGTGGCGGCGTCGGCCAACGAGGGCTCGCTGCCGCCCATGCGCGGCAGCGAGATCGCCTTTGCCGGCCGCTCCAATGTCGGCAAATCGAGCCTGATCAACGCGCTCACCGGCCGCAATGCGCTGGCGCGCACGTCGCATACGCCGGGCCGCACCCAGGAACTGATCTTCTTCGAAGGCCCCGAC
>JAKALI010000688.1 GCA_021813195.1 Pseudomonadota bacterium | reverse complement strand
GTCCTGTTAGGTGCGGCGGATCTCGTTCGAGCGCCGCCCGCCGTCGCCTTGTGTGAAAATGGCGGAGGTTCGAGGGCGGGTCGTGCGTGTGTCCGAGACGCGGCGGCTGTGTCCGCCGCGAGCGCGGCGATGAGCCCGTTTGGCGGTACTTCGTTGAGGACAAGGAATGATCAGAAGCGCTCGATTCTTCGCCTTGCGGGAACGCGGCGGCCCCCGTCTCTACGCCTTCACGGTCGCGTTGGTGCTGGTGGCTCTGCTGCTGCGGCTGGCCATCGCTCCGCTATCCGCGGGCTTGCAATACGTGACCTTCTTCCCGGCGGTGACGCTGGCCTCGGTGTTCGGCGGTTACCGGGCGGGCTTGTTCGCGACGGTGATCGGCCTGGCTTTTCGCACCTTCATCCTCACCCCGCCCTACTACACGTTCTCGCTCGAAGTCTTGGAACTGAGCTTCTGGTCGAACATGGTGTTCCTGCTGGACGGAATCGTCGTCTCCTTTACCTTCGAGGCGATGCACCGCTATCGGGAAAAATACGCCGAAGAATTGAGGATCGCCAGGAATGCCGAAGCCCTGGCGCGGCAGCACATGGTCGTGATCGACACCGCCCACGACGGATTCTGGATAGTCGATTTGGCGGGCAGGATACTGGAGACCAACCAGGCTTACGCGCAGATGTCCGGATACTCGATCGCCGAATTGACGGGGATGTCGATCAGCCAGCTGGAAGCGCAGGAAGATCGCGAGGCAGTCGAGGCGCATATCGCCAAGGTGCTCGCGGAGGGCTACGGCCTGTTCGAAACCCGGCATCGGCATAAAGACGGGCACGCGATCGACGTCGAAGTGTCGGTCAATTACATGGCGGAAACGCAGCGCTTCTTCGCCTTCTTCCGCGACATCAGCGAGCGCAAGGCGTCGGCGGAGCGCTTGCAACAAGCCAAGCAGTTCATGGACACCCTGGTCGACAATATGCCGGTCATGGTTTTCCTGAAGCGCGCCGGCGATTTGCGCTTCGAATTGTTCAATCGCGCCGGGGAGTCCCTCGTGGGTTACCCCGCCAGCGCCTTGCTCGGCAAGAACGACCACGAGCTCTTCCCCAAGGAGCAGGCCGACGCTTTTGCCGCCGAAGACCGCAGGGCGCTCGCCTCCGATGCGGTGGTCGAAATCCCGGAGGAGAGGGTCATCACCGCCGACGGCGAGACCCGCTATCTGCGCACCAGGAAGGTGGCCCTGCGCGACCCGTCCGGCCGGCCGACGCACTTGCTGGGGATTTCCCTCGACATCACCGAGAGCAAGCGGGCCCAGGAAGCGCTGCGCATAGCGGCCGCGACCTTCGAGACCCACGACGCGATCATGGTGACCGACGCCAACGCCAATATCCTCCGTGTCAATAGAGCCTTCGAGAAAATCACCGGCTATGCCGCGCAGGAGGTGCTCGGCAACAACCCCCGCGTGCTCGCGTCGGGGCGACACGACCGCGAGTTCTACGCCGGGATGTGGCGTGACTTGCTGAGCGAGGGCACCTGGGAGGGCGAGGTTTGGGACAGGCGCAAGAACGGCCAGATCTATCCCAAGTGGTCGACGATTACCGCGCTGAAGGACCCGGCGGGCGTGACCACCGAGTACGTCGCCATTTTCCGGGACATCACCGAGCGCATGCAGGCCGAGGCGGAGATCCGCAATCTCGCCTTCTACGACGCCCTGACCGAATTGCCCAACCGCCGTCTGTTCCTGGATCGCTTCAATTCCGCGCTGGCGGCTTCCGCGCGGAGCAAGCTGTGCGGCGCGGTTTTTTTCCTCGATATGGACAAGTTCAAGGTGCTGAACGACACCCACGGCCACGGCGCCGGGGACCGCTTTCTGATCGAGGTGGCCGCGCGCATCAAATTCTGCGTCCGGGACGTGGATACCGTGGCGCGGATCGGCGGCGATGAATTTGTGGTGTTGGTCGGGGGCCTGGGCGAGACCATCGACGAATCCTCGCAGAAGGCCGCGCTCATCGCCGAGAAGATTCGCAGCTCCCTGGCGGTGCCCTATCAGATCGGCAGCCACAAGTACCATAGCTCGCCGAGCATAGGGGTGTGCTTGTATTGCGGCGAGCAGACGACGGTCGACGACCTGATCCGCTACGCCGACGTCGCCATGTACCAGGCCAAGGCTTCGGGCCGGAACACCGTCCGCTTCTACGATCCCATCCTGCAGCAGGCGGCGGAATCGAGGGCGGCGCTGGAGTCCGATCTGCGCCAGGCCATCGCCGAGCGGCAATTCCAGCTCTATTACCAGATTCAGATAGACCAGGAGCGCCGGCCGGTGGGTGCCGAAGCCCTGATCCGCTGGCAACACCCCCAGCGCGGCATGATCTCGCCCGCCGATTTCATCCCGGTCGCGGAAGAGAGTCTGCTGATCGTGGACATCGGCCGCTGGGTTCTCGATGAGGCCTGCCGGCAACTGGCCGCGTGGCAGCGCAGCGATGCGACGCGGGGCTTGCAGTTGGCGATCAACGTCAGCGCCCACCAGTTCAGAATGCCCGATTTCGTCGAACTGGTCGAGAGCGCGATCCTCCGCCATCGGATAGATGCGGGGGGACTGAAGCTGGAATTGACCGAAACGGTGATCCTGGACGATATCGCCGAAGTCGTGAGAAAAATGCACGCACTCAAGGGGCTGGGCGTCAGATTGTCGCTCGACGATTTCGGCACCGGCTACTCATCGCTGTCCTACCTGAAGCGCCTGCCCATCGACCAGATCAAGATCGATCAGAGCTTCATCCGCGACCTCAGCTCCGATCCCAGCGACGCGATGATGGTCGTCACCATCATCGACATGGCCAGAAACTACCGTTTGCACGTCATCGCCGAGGGCGTGGAGACGGAAGCGCAGCACGATTTTCTCAGAGCGCATGCGTGCACGGCGTTCCAAGGCTTCCTGTTCGGCAAGCCGGTACCCATCGAGACTTTCGAGGCATCGCTGCATGCGCCAGACGGGCACTAACGCCGTTGCGCGGGCATAAGAACCCTGGGATGTCCTGCGGACATCTACGGGTTCTAGCGCCGCTACGCGGCATAAGAGCCCGTAATCGCCCTGCGGGCGAAATGGGCTCTACGCCTGTTGCGCGGGCATAAGTACCCTGGGATGTCCTGCGGACATCTACGGGTTCTAGCGCCGCTACGCGGCATAAGAGCCCTGGGATGTCCTTGCGGACATCTACGGGCTCTAATATGTTTCGACGTGGTAGCGGCTGTGGGCTTTCAGCTGCGGCAGCAGCGTCTGCCAGTCTTCGCCGTGGCG
>JAKALI010000687.1 GCA_021813195.1 Pseudomonadota bacterium | reverse complement strand
CTAGTTCAACCGCGAGCTTCGCGAGCTTCTTCAGTTCGTCGTCAGACCGGAACAGTTCAGAATCTACGCCTTGCACCATCTTGGCGATGGCCTGATCCGGGATCGACGGGAATTGCCCCTTCATGAAGCCAAAGAAGTCAAGATAAGCCGCATAGCCGAGGTTCAGAAATTCGAAATGATACTGCCAAATCTTATAGCAAAGTCGGATCGACTCCTCGTAAGCGTTGAACAAATCGTACGTGTTGTCGAGGCCTTTGCCGCTCTTGACCCACTCGACGTCAACGACCGGAGGAAGCTCTTCGAATTCGATCGCGTTCAACTCATCGATCGCTGCGAGCACCTTTTTCTTCCAGTCGGCAAGTAGGTCGTTCCAGTTTGCGTAATAGTGGCCGGCCCGTTCGAGGAACTGCGGCACGCGCGCGGCAATCTGGGACGGATCGACCCCAATGGGCGAGAAATAGACGTAGCCATTGAGAATTCGATAGTCGATGCCGTTGGCGGGCGGCACGAGAAGGTGACGGGTGTTATACTGGCCAAGGCATTTGGTCGCGAAATCGACCATGATGCTATCGAACGGGCGGAATGGCATCGGCCAGTGCTGACTGTTGCAGAACCAGAATTTGCGGTCCTCGATTGCACGACGGGAGGGCCGAAACTGGACGTAGTATGGATAGAGGTCGCGCCAGTCCTCAGCACCCTTCGGGGCTTTTACATCATAAGCGCTTGGAAACAAGGATGTCTTGGCGTCCATTTTTCCCTCCCGGATATGTTCCAGATATGACTTCTTCCTGCAGATCAGTTTTTCGACCCGATCGGCTTATTGAGCGTACCCACGATGCTCATCAGACCCGTCGCGTACGATACTTTCGGTTTCTCCGCCTTCTTGCGAGACCAGACGGTCTCAGGGCGGCTCTGCAATGCCAGCAGGTTTTTGCCATCGGGAAGGTCCGCGTCGATCGCCCACTCGACGTCCTGCGGGCATTTGTTTTGGCGTTCGAGACGCTTGGCGAGGCGTGCGATCGCCACGACCTCAGCATCGCTGAGACAGGCCTGTGTCCGTCGTGGCGCCTCAACATCGCGCTCAACCGCGCAGCCGAGGGCCCGATCGCCGATCAACTCGACATGCTTGTCTGATATTTTTCGATCGACGACCTCCTCCAGGACCTTCTCAACGGTAAAATTGTCAGGCGTGACGACACCGGACACGACCGTCTCGCCCAAACCCCAGGAGGCATCGATTACGATCCGAGTTCTGTCGCCCGTCGCAGGCTCCAGCGTCATCGCCACGCCGGCCACGCGCGCATTGACCATTTTCTGCACGCCGACGCTCATCAGCACGTCGACACTCGGAATGCGGTTCTTCTCGCGATAGGCGACAGCGCGCGTGGTAAACAGAGAAGCCCAGCAGGCGCGCACCTTCTCGACTACGTCATCAGCGCCGGTGATCCACAAATATGTGTCCTGCTGGCCTGCGAAGCTTGCATCTGGCATGTCTTCGGCAGTCGCCGACGATCGTACGGCCACGGGCACATTGTCTCCCATCGCCTCATAGGCAGCGCGTATCGCGCCTTCCACATTTTCAGGTAGGCGATGGGATCGCATACGCACGCGGACCGCCTGGGCGGCGCGATCTATCGAGTCGAGATCGTCGGGATCGATTGCGGTCATATGCCGCTCGATTTCCTCCCGAAGTCCATGATGGGCAAGCATTGCCTCGTAAGCGTCGGTCGTGATTGCAAAGCCTGGCGGCACCGCGACGCCCGCTCTTGTCATTTCGCCGAGTGATGCACATTTGCCACCCACCCGACCGTGATCGGCGACAGTGATCTGTTCGAACGCAAGTGTGAAGGACGAGGGCGCGACCATCATTGCGTGCCGCCCCACTCGGTGACAACTTCGACTGACATGCGAATGCTCGAGTTGTGTGGGTGGAGCGCGCCTACCTCAAACGGATCGAAGGCGCGCATCTCGTGGAGAGAGTACGTGTCATCCATTGCGGAACTCCTCCCGAAGCGACGCGGCAAGTTGCACGCGTCAACGGCCCAACCCGACAGCGTTGTAATCGGACATCGGCCACCGTCTTCCGAGCGCCGCGTCGTACATCGCTGCTTGTTCGTTCCTCCGCCTGCGGTTGGCCGCAGGTCTTTCCTGTCCGATGATTATTCAACAACCGAGCAAGGAAGAGACGCAATCGGTTCCGGGGTATATTTCACCTAGTGAAACAAGAGGCATTGTCTTGAGGCAAGGTTATTGGCGCCAAAGGCGTACAAGGCCCTACTGCCAGAAATTTCAAGACAAGTCGGGGGCAGCGATCTGGCTCGCCATATCGGCGGCCGTCATTTGCACGTCCTTGAGAAACTCGCTTACCACCTTCGCCTGAGTTGTTACGCGCCGGATCCAAGTCACGTTGATGCAGCCGATCACACGACGACTCAGCATGATTGGGACAGCAAGAGAATCGCGACCGTCGTCATAGTCCCGCCGGGTCAGATCAAAATTGCCGCCGAACCGTGGATCGCGGGCACCAAATCCCTGCTTTCGCGTCTTCGCGAGTACATCATTTATCCAACGCCGATCATGCGCCATCTTATCGCCAGAGCGTTGGCTGTGGCGCAAACGATCGAGCGTCGCCTCCCGTTCCTCGTCGGGACAGTAGGCGAGATAGGCGCGGCCTGTCGCGGACAACAGGATGTTGACTTGGAAACCGACCGGCCCCAATTCGATGTGGTGGAAATAGGATCGTGGCGCGGTCGCCTCAATAACTTCCATGTGCGTCAATCGAGGCACGGCGAGAATGGATGGCCACTTGATCTCATTGGTAAGCGCTTCCAACAAGGGTGAAGCGACTTCAGCGAGCCGAGCTTCTTCCTCGCTTCCTGCGCGCTTCTCAATCACCGAGTGGCTTGCAAGAAAAGCGTCATCAACAATGCGACGCCAAACCAGGCCCTCGTTCTCGAGCGTGAGTAGGATGCGCAGGAGCGTCGCTCTCGGTAGTCCGGTCGCACGATGCAGATCGTTGAGGCTGAGACCGCCGGATTGCTGCAGTCGGCGGAGGACCTGAACGCCGCGCGCGAGCGCGCGAATGCTCTTGACACTACTTTTTCGCTTCGTCTCGGTCCTGGCGACGGGCATCGCCGCATCCCTCGGTTTTGGGCTTCGTGGCCTGCTGCCGGTCTCGTGGACGGGCAGTTAAGCTAATCCCACCTTCCTTTCGAACTCAACCGGGCTGACGTAGCCGATCGTCGAGTGACGACGGACGGTATTGTAGAAGCGCTCGATGTAGT
>JAKALI010000686.1 GCA_021813195.1 Pseudomonadota bacterium | reverse complement strand
CGCGGTGACAGCATCAGCGAGCGGATGCCGGCAAGTATTGTTACCCAGACCGTGGCCAAAGCCCACCCGGCAACGACGTCATCGGGGCGGTTGGCGGCACCGCGCACCAATCCAAGCGCCACGATAACGGTGCTGATCAGCGCGATGGTTGCGATCGGCCACCTCCAATTTGTCCGCCACGCCGTAATCGTAACCGCAAGGCCGAGCGCGAACGTGGTCATGGCTGTGCCGCTGGGAAACCCGATCGCGAATGCTAGATTGCCGTCTCGTTCAGGCGATGAGTCGTCCATAATAAGCTTCGCCGTCAAGTTGATGATCGTAGCGCCGACGATGGACACGGTAACGAAACCGGCGTCGATCATCCGCCGCCTTCGCTTGAAGAAAACCACTGCGATCATCGCCAGGACAACGATCACGTCGATTGAGCCGGCGCGCGCTGCTACACTGAGCTCCGTCACGTGCAGCGGTACTTTCGACCGCTCCACGGTGAGCCACATAAAGGTGATCAGTGGCAGAATCACGCCACACGCCATGGCGACTGCTCCAGAACCGAACGAATGGGCCGAGGTTTGGTGGCTCGGTATCTTCCGATCAGACATGACGGCAGTCGTTTTCGTCTTTGGCGACATACCCCGTGTCCTGTCGCTGCAGATTTACCGCGTGCTTGCGGGTGTAGGCTTCGAACACGCGATCAGCATCCATCCCCGCGACCTGGGCCAGAGAAATCACGAAATGCAGGAGGTCGACAATTTCCACGCACGCGTTCTGGCGGTCGAACATCTGATATTTCGCCCACCATTTCCAGGGCACACAGTCGGTAAGTTCGGCGACTTCGTGGCTTGCCGCGCGACAGTACTGAAGCATCCACTGCTGTCGCGCTTCGTCGGTCATCGCGTCGGTATCGACCCCGATGCGGCGGTTGAGCTGTCTCTGCAGTTCAAAGAGCTGAGCAAGGCGATCAGGGGTGGTCATTGGGTAGGGAGTTGGGAAAGCTTTTGCCACAGCCACGCGCTCATCAGCATACCCTTGCTAAACGCAACGAGGTTGAATTTCTCGTTCGGCGAGTGGAAGTTGTCATCGGGCAGGCCGAGCCCCACGAGCAACGAATCGGCGCCAAGCGTCCGCTTCAGATCGTTGACGATTGGGATCGACCCACCTTCACGCACCAAAAGCGGGGGCTTGCCGAATGCGATGCGCAACGCTTCCGCTGCGGCCTCCACGTACTGGCTGCGCGGCGAAATCCGGTACGGATCGCCTCCGAACTCACGCTTGAATTCGATGCGCACCGTGTCGGGGCAGATGCGCTTCAGATGGGCGATGGCGAGATCGACCATGCGATCGGCGTGCTGGTTTGGTACAAGCCGCATGGTCAACTTTGCCCGTGCCCATGCCGGCACAATGGTCTTGCCGCCCTTGCCCTGATAGCCCGACGTCAGGCCGTTGATCTCGAGCGTCGGTCGGGCCGTGCGCTGCTCGATCGGATTGTACCCGGCCTCTCCGAAGTAGCGGCGTGCACCGAGCTGTCGCAGCTCATCGTTGGGGTAAAATGGTTCGGCGGCGAATTGCGCGCGTTCGAAGCGCGTCAGCGGCACAACGTCCGCATAGAATCCCGGGATTGTGATCCGGCCGCGCGCATCGCGTAGTCCGGCGAGGATCTGGCAGAGCGCCATCGCCGGATTCTCGATCGAGCCTCCGTACACGCCGGAGTGCACGTCGTGGGACGGTCCGTGCAACGTCACCTCCAGCCCGCAAACGCCCCGTAACCCGTAGGCGAGCGTCGGCTGGTCAAGCGCATGCAGCGTGCTGTCCGAAATCACCACCGCCTCGCACTTCAGTTCCTTTCGATGGCGGCGCAGAAAACCCGCCAGGCTTGGACTGCTGATTTCCTCCTCACCTTCGATGATGAACGTCACGTCGCACGGTAGAGGAGTGCCGGTTTTCAGGTAGGCTTCGATGGCCTTCAGGTGCGCGAAGTGCTGGCCCTTGTTGTCGGACGCCCCGCGAGCGAACAGCGATTTCCCGACAACACGCGGCTCAAACGGCGGCGAGTTCCAAAGATCGAGCGGCTCCGGTGGCTGGACGTCATAGTGGCCGTAAACAAGGAAGTGCGGCTTCCGCTGCCGCCGGGTTAGTGCCGTGCGGGCGATCACCACCGGGTTGCCGGCTGTCCGGCGAATTTCAGCGTGCAGGCCAATGCCACGGCAATGCCTGACCAGCCAGTTTACACAGTCTGCCATGTCTCTCGCGTGACCGCCGCCGGCAGAGATGCTCGGGAATCGGAGATACTCGGTCAGTTCACCCACAAAACGCGCCTGATTCTCGCGGAGGTATTCCTGGACGCGGCTCATTTCCGCTCCGTTGTCCTGGTTACGAACCGGCTGACCGGCGGCAGGTGATCGATTTGATTTCCGACGTGTAGAGTTCATGGAGTAAGCGTTTCTGTTCGCGTGGCCTTCACGCGAAAAGCGCGGGCAATGATGGCGTCGACTTGATCCCGCTGCGCGGATGGAAACTCGATCGTGATCAGATCAGTCGTTCCATTCGCGCCGACCATGATGTCGGCTCGCGTGATGGGGCCCTCTGATTCACGGACGCGAAAGGCGCGCAAACGCGAAAACGGTATGCACGTGGCGAGGTCTCCGTACTTGCCCTGCCGTTCCCCGACCGCAAGGGACCAGCGAGTCATTTCCTCCGTGATGAAAATCAACTCCCGGTCGGTCAGGACGAACATCGCCTCCGGTGCGAGCTCCTGTCTAAACCATCGGCTGTACTTCGCCACGGCCGCCGGCCAGTGGACAATCGCGCGGACGTACTCGTCCTCCAGCGTGTCATTCCACGCCGTGTTCAGAAATTTCTGCGGCATGGCCTCGAGTGCCGGGAGATCTACCTCGCGTTCCACGTGCGTTGCAGGGGCCGGCCATCCGTGGATGCCGTGGAGCACCAGCCGAAGCACGTCCCAATAGAGCGATTCGGCCCCAGCGGCGTATTCCAGGGCGAGACTTCGGAAGCCACCCTCCTTCACAAATACGATGCGAAGCACGCCCGTCAGCAACACGCTCGTCATCTCAACGAGTATTGTCCGCGCGAAATCACAGGTGTGGACCACGAATCCGCCGTGCTTCGGCTCTTCCAGCCACGTCCACCCTTGCGTCGTCACCGCCAGGATCACATGGCCGTGCTGCGCACGCTCCGTTTCGCTGGGAGGCGAATCGACGAGAATGTGCACGCATGCGTTCGCCGGGAGCGACTGCTGCAGCAACGGGCGTAGCGGTTCGCGTAGATCATCG
>JAKALI010000685.1 GCA_021813195.1 Pseudomonadota bacterium | reverse complement strand
TTGGCCGAGCACGCATCGCGGGGGCCAACGAACCATTGCACGATGAGCTTGCTGTCCGCGTCGATAGCCGTCCAGGTCCAGGTGTCACCAGCTCCCTCGACGGGCTTCTTCATGTTGGCGACGTTCTTCTGCTTCGCTGCCGTGAAGCTCCAAATTTCGTCCACCTGAACGCGCTTCGCCTTCACGCCCGCGACCTTCTCGTCATGGAAGGCCATGCACGCCTTGCCCGCGTCCTCCAGCAGCTTGGCGACGGTGTTGATCGACACGTCGGCCACGCGGGAGATCGACCGCATGGACGATCCCTCGCACAGCATCGAGAGGATTTGGACGCGCTTGTCTGTGGGCAGCTTGCTCATGCCCTTAATATATGATGCTCTATGCTTAGCGTCAAGCATCATGTCACAAGACGAAGCGAAGGCCGCAGTTTGGTTTCACCATCGGCCTGGGTGGCGATGATGTTGCCGTATAGACGTTGGAATTCGTGCGCATGGAGGTTGGATAGCCTCACCAAATCATCAACACTGTAGTGCAACGGGCCCAAGTGAGCTTTCAAAATGGCCGGGAGTACAGAGGGAGCATCATGGGGGAAATCTAACTCCGCCGGCTCCCGCAACCGCCAACCTCTGACGCTCAGTTGTTGCCAAAGGTATCGGTTTTGGTTGTCTGTTAAAAATCCATGCGCGTGAGCACTCATCAACAATGATTGCATGGAAACACGCCACTCCTTCTTCAGAGCAGCAAGCAATTCCAATGTAATTTTTCTACCTCGGAACACTTGCTTGATTTCATTCGGAGGTAGAAGGAAATTCGCGGCGAAACGATTAGCCTCATTCTCCATGCTCGCTGTCGGGAAGCGATGCATTACAAGGTGGCCCAGCTCGTGGGCCAGAGTATATCTGATGCGATCTGCGGGATGCGCCATGTTGAGCAGCACGATAGGGGGAGAACCGGGCGCACTAAAAGTAACGCCGCTTACTTGCGCTCCACCAAAATCCGACGCGGCAATGATTATACCGGCGCGCTCCATTAGATCGGTCAGATTCCCAATTGGGCCATTGGGCAGCTTCCAATGCGCTCGAACAGTTGCCGCTATTCGCGCAACATCCTCGTGTCTCTCCACATCAAGCACCGGGACATTTGCAGTCGTCGTATAATTCACATTTTCAAGAAAGCGACGAATATGAAACAACCGAATGTTCAGTTCGGCTGTTATCATGTCGATTTCGCGCGCAGAAACATCAGAATGACCGCGCAGCATCGCATGAACGCTCACGGGGGGGCCATAGACAGGCTCAGTAATTTGGAAAAATTCTCTGGGAACGTCGTAGACTATAGACGCTCGCGCCAATACTTCATCGTCAGCATCTATGACGCGGTTCTCCAGACGCGACACTACGGCCTGCGCAATCTGAAGGGCGCTTGCCGCGTCTTTCTGCGTCATTCCACGCCGTTGACGCGCCAAGCGCAAAAGGTCGCCGGGGTGCGCCATTTAGCGTTCCTCGCCAGTACCTTCCTCGGGCTTCTGCTTGGGTGCCACCAACTCGTCGCCAGCGGTGCCCGGTCCTGCGGCCGGACGATCGAACGGGAATTCGATAACGCCAGCGCCCTCATCGCGACCGATTTCGTAAGCCCAGACCGCCTTGTCGCCATTCCGCGCGACAACCAAGATCGTTTCGAGCTTCGTGCCGATCGCGTTGGCGGCCCACGTGAACTCGACCTTGTCGGCCTCAGGGGGCAAGCCGGGCAGCGGCTGCTCGGGGTCGGTGAAGTCTAACGCCGCCTGCGTGGGAATATTCTGTCCGAGCCCGTCTTCGTCGCCTTTCTTAAACCGGCCCACTACAAGATCGCCGAAGCATACCTTCAGCGTCTGCGGCTCTTCAAAAACGCGGCAGCGCGGGTCGGCGCTGAACTCAGCTTGCGCTGCGCGAGCGACAGCGTCGAAGACGAAATTTGCCGACGTTCGCGAGTACAGCATAGGCGTGTACCCCTTCGACAGCCTGTACTCCTCGATCTCGCGCCACTCGGCCCAACCGCGCTCGAACACCGCGACAATCCGACCGTGGTAGTCGGTTAACGCTTCTTTAACGCGGGTCTCGTCAGGCTCGGCCATAGTGGCGCCCCTAGAATCGCTCCATCTAGGGTCAGCGTACCACCCAAATCTGCAAACTCAACGAAAAATATTCAGATCCTATTCTTCCACCGCTTTGCTGCGGCTTTTTTTGCTATCTCTGCCCGGCGCTTAGGTTCCATCTTCTCAGCACGCGCTTTACCTCCCCGACGCCCGAGACTGACGGCAGCGGCATCCTTGCCGTCGTCGGCCATCACTTCCGTTTCTTCGCCAGTGGCGATCCTGGCCACGCGAACAGCGTTGGCGATCACGTCGGCGGGGCGGCGCTCGCCCTTTGGGCCTTTAGGCATCCTGCCCTCCTGAACTAAAGCGAGCGTCAAGACGGCTGCGGGCAGCATTCAGTTTGCGTTCCTCGCGCTCGAACTGCTCGATTTCAATTGGCGACCGGGCGGCGCGAGCCCTGATCACCTTACCGTCTTCAAAGCTCACTACGAGAGCCGGCAGTCCACTCCCTGCCGATGGGTAGACGCCAACTCGTCTGCGAGCCATTGTTGTCTCCTGCTTTGCGGTAAGCATAGCAGGAGTTGTCTGGTTGGCGAACGAAAGTCAATGGGTGCTCAGGAAACACCTGATACACTACCGAAGGCCTCGGAGCCAGTGGAGGATGCCGGTCATGTCTTGAATCGCCGAGTGATCGGGATGACTGTCTTCCAACGCCCAAGTGCTGAATTCACAGATCGTCGGGAGTGAGACCAGTGTGCTTTGCGATGCGTGCCAACATGCGCGGACCGATTTCGACATCGTCGTGAAAGGCGAATACGTAGTCGGTCCATCCGTCGCGCGTCAGTGTGCGATGCGATCCGGACTGGCGCTTGATCCGCCAGCCCCTGCCCAGAAGTGCCGACAGCACGCGCCTCGCCTTGGTCGCGGGCCAGTCGGTCATTCCGGGACGAGCGAGATCGAGATATCCGTCGGCCTGTGTTCGCCCTGCTCTAATCTCTCGGCCATGACGCGCAGCGCCAGCACCTCGGCCTTCGTGGCGGCCTCGTCGGCTGTCGCGCCATACGTCAACACGCCCGGCAGTTCAGGAACTTCCGCGATCCAGCGGCCATCGGCCTCTTGCTCGTATTCTATCGTGAGCTTCATCAGTCCGCGCCTCGATACTGCATCATCTACTACAGCCTACATTCAACCGCTCGATGCGTCGAGGCAGACGGCGA
>JAKALI010000684.1 GCA_021813195.1 Pseudomonadota bacterium | reverse complement strand
GTAACTTACCCCCGACCGAGACGACAGGAATTCGTTGTCGTAGGAGAGGTGGTGTTGGATGGCTCTCGGCGTTCGCATCAGCGCATTGCTGTGGACAAGGCGTTGACTGCAAGCCGGTATTCCTAACGCAGTCATTCGTCCTATTTTGCCCCAGGTGCGGTCAGCGCGGCTGGAAGGCCCGATGGGTTTCCGTGTGTCCAATTCCATATCCGCCAACTACACCAGACCTTACTGCGTCACAGCGACAAGGATGCGCACCATCGCGGCTCCTATAAGACGCTCTCCAACAACGTTGTGGCGTTCGATGCGGACGGGCAGAAGATCGGCGTTGTGTTCGAAACGACCTCGCCTTTCGACACGCCGCGCGAGATGGAGGCGCTCGTCGCCTGGACGCGAAAAACGCTGGATGAGGAAGCACTGCACCCTCTCCTCGTCATCGCCGTCTTCATCGTGGCGTTTCTGGCGATCCATCCTTTTCAGGATGGAAACGGGCGGCTCTCGCGCATGCTCACCACACGACCCGTAGGGCAAGATCGCGGGGTGCCGCAGATTTGCCGTTTGGAGTGCGTCGCGGGCTGCCGCATCATATAGCGCCACAGTGAAACTTTAGTGCTCATCTTGATCGGCTGTGGCGCACCACTTGCTCAAGACACGACGGCACGCGCCTGTTCCTCCGGCACAAACCAGTCGAGCTTCTGTCGCAGTTGAACGACTGACCCGACGATGAGAATGGCAGGCCCTTTGGCACCGGCTTCGGCCGCTTTCTTCGCCAACGTGTCGAGCGTCCCGATGACCACGCGCTGATTGGGACGCGTCCCGTTGTCCACCAGGGCTGCCGGAAGCGATGGTTTCACGCCATGCTCGATGAAGGCACGGGTGAGTTCGGCCAGATGGCCGAGACCCATGTAGACGGCCACGGTTTGACGCGGCTGCAACAGCACGCTCCAATCGAAGGCAAAGCGACCGTCCTTGGTGTGGCCAGTGACGAATGTGCAAGCCTGGGCGTGATCGCGATGGGTCAAGGGAATTCCGGCATAGGCCGCGCATCCGGAAGCGGCGGTGATGCCCGGCACGACCTGGAACGGAATGCCCGCCTCGGCAAGAAGTTCGATCTCCTCGCCGCCGCGTCCGAAGATGAACGGGTCGCCGCCTTTGAGCCGAAGCACGCGTTTGCCTTCGCGCGCCAGCTTGAGCAGCATATGGCTGATCTCGTCCTGCGGCACGGTGTGGTCCTGCGGCAGCTTACCGACATAGATCCGCTCGGCATCACGGCGCACGAGATTCAGGATGCCGTCGCCGATCAGCCTGTCGTAGAGCACGATATCGGCGCGCTGCATGAGCCGCAGCGCCTTGAACGTCAAGAGATCGGGATCGCCGGGGCCCGCGCCGACGAGATACACCTCGCCCTTCGGGGCGTGCTGGACGCCGCGGGCGGCGGCTCCGAGTTCGGCCTCGAATTCGGCGACTGCTTCCGCCTCATGGCCGGCCAGCACCAGATCGACGATCGGCCCATCCAGGAGACGCTCCCAGAAATGACGCCGCCGGTGGAAATCCGTCACGGCGCTGACGACCTTCTTGCGATGACGGCCGAAGAAAGCGGCGATCTGGCCATAGGCGGCCGGCAGCAAGGTTTCGATTCGGGCCTTGATCATGCGCCCTAGGAGCGGCGAGGTGCCCGCCGTCGAGATGGCGATCATGACCGGCGAACGGTCGACGATCGACGGCATGGTGAAGTCGCAAAGGTCGGGCATGTCGACGACATTGCATGGCAGACCGACTTCCTTTGCAGTGGCATGCACGCGGTGGTTCTGCTCAACATTTTCCGACGCGCAAAACAGCAATATGCAGTCCTCGAGGTCCTCGCGGGAGGGTTCGTTTCGTACATGCGTAAAACGCCCGTCCAGCCCGGCTTCGCGGAATGCCGCGCCGATCTTGTCCGCAAAGACCGAGACCTTTGCCCCCGCCCGCACGGCCAGATCCGCTTTGAGCGACGCGGCATGCCCACCGCCGAGAACGGCAACGCGTCTGTCCTTCAGGTTGAAAAAGACCGGGAGCTGATCCATCACTGTTTCCTCAAACGATGCGAGGGTATCCTCGCCGCAAGTCTCGAGCCGCGGGCAATATGCGCGGTCTTCCACGACTCAAGTCCGGACGCTTGCCATGACTCACAATGTTCCTGACAGGATTGCAACCGATACCGAGGGCTACCTGATCGATACCGCGGAGTGGACCGAAGAATTTGCCGCTGCGGTCGCGCGTGACGAAGGCATCGCGTTGACCGACGAGCATTGGAAGGTCATCCGCTTCATGCGTCAGTGGCTGGAGGAGCACGGCGTGGCGGCCGACGCGCGGCATGTCATGAAGTTCCTGGCCGGCGATCGCGATAGCGGCCGCGCGCGCCTGTTCGAACTCTTCCCATATGGCTACGTGAAGCAGGCGTGCAAGATTGCCGGCATGAAGAAGCCGCGCGCGTGGAGCACCGGATAGAAGTCATGCGCCTGTTGTCCTGCGACGTTCGCGGAGCACGGCAATGCCGGTTCACGGCTCCGCGCGCAGCGCAACGAGCGCGGCCATTCCGACTCATTCCGCCCGCCCTTCCGCAACGCGCGCCCAATCCAACATGGCCTGGCCCCAGTTCCTGGCCGTTGCCGCATCGAGATCGAGCTGCGTGAAGCGGTGCCCCTCTTTGATGGTCACGCGCAGGAGCCGCATCCCGCTCTCGAAGCGGACATCGTCCAGCCAAATGGCGCGACGATAGGGCGCTTCGATCGTCGCTATGCGCGTCTTGGTCTCCTCGCTCATGATCTGGGCCGTTCGGATTGGTAGAAAACAGCCTCGAGAGCGAGATCCCAACTGCGCGGCGTGTCGACGAATTCCGGCTTTACGTCGAATTGCAGGAACCGGTAGCCGCCCCGCGCAGCCGCGGCCACCAATTCCTTGAGCTCCTCGAAGGATTGAACTTCGGGATGCTGGATGATCAGGTCACTGACTTTGACCAGGCCTTCGTCGCTCATTGCCATCTCCCGGGCAGCATTGCGGACAGTCCTGTCTCGCCTGGCACGGCCGCGCTCATGCCGGCTCCGGCGCCGTTGCCGGTAGCCCGACGCGGTCATAGGAGCGGATGCGAAAGAGCAACCGGCCCGTTTCCACGTTCGCGCTTTCCTCAAAGCGGCTGCGGTCGTGCAGGACGTTATTGCATATCACACCGTCGCCCGGTCCGAGCCGGACGTGCATGATGAGCGGATCCTCACTCAAGATACGTTCAAGTGCGCGAACGGCGGCCTCGGTG
>JAKALI010000683.1 GCA_021813195.1 Pseudomonadota bacterium | reverse complement strand
AGTCGACAGCTGCATTCGCACCAGGCCGATGCTTTGGCCTCCGACTTGAAGCGGTGCCACCGCCTCGAGGAAGCCCGGTCCGTCGAGAACCTCGGGCTGACGGATGTCGAGCTCGGATTGCAGGCGCGGATAGTCGGCCGACGTCTCGGGGACGGCCGGCGATCCGATCGGGTAGCCGGCCGGATCGATATCGGCCAGGACATGACCTTTCGGATCAAGGATCGTCGCCCTGATGACGATGGTCCCCGGCAATCCCACCGTTCCCTGTGTGATGCCTTGCAGGGACTTGTACAGCGTCCAATAGTCATTGCGCAGAACGGGTTCCGTCGCGGTCACGGCGACGGAGCGCGCGAGCAGAAAGGCCTTTGCTCTCAGCTCGTCGCCGAGTCGGTGATAATCCTGGATTGCCATCGCGACGCCGATCGTAGCCGCGACGGTCGCGACAACAACGCTGAACACGATGGGCAGCTTGAGTGCCAGACCAAGCGACGAGAATCGGCGCATCAGCGACGTTCGACATTCATGGGGACATCATCATAAAGATGTGGATTCCCCGAAACGAAGCCATCCAGCATCAACTCTGACAGCAGAGTGCGTCCTTCAGGATCCTTGTCCATGCCGAGGAAGGCGTCTGTCATACGCTGACGCAAGCCATCGTCTATTCCCAGGCGATACACCAACGGTGGAAAACCGAACTTCTCGGAGCGCTGAATGATCTTGGTCGCCGCCGTAAGCTGAGGGGCCTGCTTCTCGAGATAGTGCCAGACATAGGAATCGACTCCGGCACCATCCGCCACGTGTGCCGCTACCGCTTCGACCTGCTCTCGGTGACTGTAGGTGAAGAAGGTCCGGCGAAAGAACCCGTCAGGATCAAAGCCGAGATCGGCAACCATCTGTCGGGGCACCACATAGCCTGTATTTGAATCGGGGTCTTCATACGCGAACACGCGATCTTTCAGGTCGCTGATCGACTGCGCCGCATCTGATTTGTTGACAATGATATACGACTGATAGAGCGGCTTTCCCTCGAACTGCGGCACGACCATGAGGCCGAACAGGCTAGAGTCTCGGTATTTGACGTAGGGAGAGCTGCATATCCACGAGAAATCGACCTCTTTGTCTTGCAGCAGATCGATTGCCTCGCGATACGAACGACGCTGAACGAACTCGACAGGCTGGCCGATCTTGCGCCCAAGATACGCGGCCCAGCGCGCATAGAGGTCGATATCTTCGCGCACAACAGCGGCCGTAAGCCCGAACCGCACGGGAGCTGGTCCTGCGAAAGCGCTTGGCGCGGATATCAGCAAGACAATCAGAAGAGCAATGGTTCGCGTCATATTTGCCGCCATGGCTTTGTCATCCGGGTCCAAAAAGCAACGATTGAAGTTGTTACCGACAAGTAACAGAGATGTCTTGATGTTACTGAACGGTAACGTTCGGCATCGCTGAAACGGCAACACTATTTACGGTCCAAGACCTTGCGTCGTTGACCCTGGTCAATGTTTTTCTATGGAATTTGGAGTTTGAAAAAGAGCAGGCACAACTTCCCGTCTTGCGGATACGGCAGGGAAGCAGGGCAGTCATGATGCAGATTGGCTTGGCCTCCTCAGGGGGCGCTTCAAGCGAAATTCCGGAGAGAGAAGAGCCTTTCCATGACGGCGCTCGTCATGAACCGACGAGCCTTCTCGGCATGTGTTTGACGAGGTCAGCGCTTGCCCCGCGGCCCTTCCTGCGAAGACTGCCCAGCGATCACCCCCCGCGCCGCCCGATAACGCTCCCGTTGAGTGACAATTTCGAAAGTTCAACGAGCGATGCGCGACCGACGATGCCGATGGCCCGGCTGGCCACGGCCGGAGTCGTGCCCCCGAATCTCTTGAGGAGAGGCTAACGATGGATCAAGCCAACGCGCCGCAGAGCAAGGCGAAACTAAGTAGACGACAACTGCTAGGCCGGTTAGCGGGCGGCGCGGCGATCACCATCGGGGCGGCGGCTGCTGCCGCTGAGACGGCTGCCGCGCAGACCAAGCCCGATGCCGCGGGCCCCGTCGGGCTGGGCGACGCCGCAAACGGGCGGCAAGCCGGCACCGACTTCTATGAATCTCATGGGCCGGAGGCGTTCGCCTACACCAAGAAAGATGGCAACCTGGCGATCGACGGCTTCCCCGGAAAGCGTTGGGTGATGCTGATCGACTTGCGTAAGTGCGTCGGCTGCCAATCCTGCACCGCTGCCTGCAAATTCGAAAACAACATCCCTGAGGGCAGCTTCCGAACCTGGGTCCCCGACGTCGAGGTCGGTACCTATCCCGACACCCGTCGCGCCTTTCTCCCGCGTCTGTGCAATCACTGCGAACGTCCTTCGTGCATTGAAGTGTGCCCCGCGGGCGCGACTTGGCAGCGCCAGGATGGCATCGTTGCGATCGACTACGACAAATGCTGGGGCTGCGGGGCGTGCGTGAATGCCTGCCCCTATGATGCCCGGTTCATGAATCCGGTCACCAAGACCGCCGACAAATGCAACTTCTGCGCTCAACGCGTTGACCAGGGGCTGCTCCCGGCCTGCGTCGAGACGTGCATTGGCGGCGCGCGGCAGTTCGGTGACCTGAACGATCCCAAGGATCCGGTCACCCAGCAAATCACGAACGAGGCAGTGCAGGTTCTCAAACCCGCCACCGGCAATCAGCCGCGCGTCTTCTACATCGACCTTCCCGATCAGCTGCAGAACAACATGCCGGGACGGCCAACTCTGTGGTCCGCGATGTTCAAGGACGCGGGCTTCAAGAATCAGGAAAGCGATTACGCCGGCGAATGGAAGATCGACGGCATGGAGGAGGTCACCCATGACTAATCCGTTGACGACCCCGCAGGCGGTCGTTCCTGCAGCAGCGTTGCACGAGCTGTGGAACATCGATCACTCGCGGCCGTGGTCGCTGCTGCTGGCGAACTATTTCTGGCTGCTCGGCGTTGCCGGGGGGCTCACCCTGATCTGGGCCATCTATGTCATCGCCGGCCGCCGCAAGGGGGTCGAATACCGCTTTGCAATGCCGCTCTCCGCGGCACTGGTTGTCGCCAGCTTCTTGAGCGTGCTGACGCAGGTCGAACAGCCTTCACGTCTTCTCTACGGCTACGTTTTCGGCTGGGAGTACTGGGACACGGCGATCATCAAGTATGGCATCATCCTGTTGCCTCTCTATCTGGTGGTGTGCTGGTGGCTCACGTTCCAGGCGATGGATCGACAGGCGCTGGGTGGGGCCATCGCGCGACTGAGCCCGCGTATGCGTCCGCTGGCGGACTTC
>JAKALI010000682.1 GCA_021813195.1 Pseudomonadota bacterium | reverse complement strand
GAGGCGTACTCGCCCTGATGGTCGAGGACCATCCGGACCGCACGCTCGCGAACCTCAGGAGAAAACTTCTTGCTCGATCGATTGCTGTCCATAGCCCCATCCTCTCAAGGGTTGGGGCCTCCGGCAAACCCGGGGCGGTTCACTCCCCTAAACCGGAGGAGGAACGGGTCTCAGGTCAATTGCGTACGATATCGAACCAAAAGACCAGAAGATCGCGGGTGCGAAACAGCATCGGGGCGCCTATAGTGGTCTTCAGTTTTCACTGCGACGAAGCGCATGATCGGCCGGATCGCAGCTTCGGCGTTGGCCAGCGGGTGGGGCATCACTCCATCAGTTCAGCCCACCGCCGCTTCCTCCATCGCCCGGGTCTTGCTCCGGAATCGCTATGCGGAACCATGCGACGTACAAGGCCGGCAAAAATATCAAAGTCAGCGCCGTCCCTACGACGATCCCGCCCATCATTGCATAAGCCATCGGTCCCCAGAACACTTCGCGCGCGATTGGAATCAGCGCGAAGCGCGCAGCTGCGGCGGTCAGCAAGATCGGCCTCATACGCTGCTCCGTCGCTTCCACGACCGCGCCCCATGCGGCGCGTCCCTCATCGCGCAGGGTTTCGATCTGGACGATCAGGATCACAGAATTCCGGATAAGGATCCCGATCAGGGCGAGAACTCCGAGGATCGCGACGAAGCCGAGCGGAGCGCGGCTGGGCAGCAATGCCGCGACGACGCCGATCAAAGCCAGTGGAGCAACGGCGAACACCAGGAACAGCCGCTGAAAGCTCTGTAACTGCAGCATCAAGATCGTCGCCATGACGAACAGCATCAATGGAACGACCGCCGCGATCGGCGCTTGACTCCTGGCGCTTTCTTCGACGCTGCCGCCGACCGCCACCTTGTAGCGCGGCGGTAATTTCGACCTGAAGGCTTGAACCTGGACGTCCAGCTCCTTCACCACCGTCGCGGCTTGCGCCTTGTCGAGAATGGCCGCCTTCAACGTGATGGTGGGCAATCGTGCTCTCCGCCAGATCGTCGGCTGTTCGATGTCGTAGCGCAGGACCGCGACGGACGCGAGCGGAACCGCCTGACCGTTGGCGCCCGTGAGTTGCAGATCGCGCAACGTCTCGATCGACTCGCGCTCACCGGTCGTGGCGCGCGCAAATGTGTTGACGAGATAGATGTCGTCACGAATCGCGGTAATCGACACACCGTTCAGAACGCTGTTGAGCGACGCGGCGATATCTTGCGACGTGACGCCCAGCTGCCGCGCCTTGTCCTGCAGAACATCGACCCGGACGACACGCGCTGGCTCCATCCAGTCGAACACCACATCGCCGAGATGTGCGTTGGTGCGCAACACGCCCGAGAGTTGCTGCGCATATTCGCGAACTCTCGATATGTCCGGACCGCTGACGCGATACTGGACGGGACGGCCGACCGGAGGACCGATGTCGAGCAGTTTCACATGTGCGTCCGTTCCTGGGAACGTCTTCTTCAGATAGGCCTGCAATTCGCCCTGAATTCGGTCGCGCGCCTCGATGCTGCTGGTCACGATCACGATTTGTCCAAAGGTCAGGTCGGCCGGCTGCACGTCGAAGGTGAGCACAAAGCGGGGCGCCCCCTGTCCGACATAGGTCGACCAACGTTCGATCCCGCCTTTCCCATCGAGCGCCTCGCGCTCGAACTGCGCCATCTGGCCGCTCGTCTCGGCGATCGAACTGTTTTGCGGCAGGTTCCAGTCGACGATCAGTTCGAGGCGATCCGACAACGGGAAGAACTGTTGCTGCACGAAGCGCATGCCGAACAGGGACAATCCAAAGGCCGCAAGCGTTATCGCAATCGTCGTCCAGCGCCAGCGCATGGACAGTTCGAGCCCGCTCACGAAGATACGCCCGAGCCGCCCCCTGCCCTCGTGATGCTTTTTCATAGTCGCAGGTAGGAAAGCGACGCCGAGCAGGGGTGTGAACAGAACGGCGACGATCCATGACACGATGAGCGAGACGGCGATCACGGCGAAGAGCGTGAAGGTGAACTCGCCGGCGGCGCTGTTGTTGAGTCCGATCGGAATGAAGCCGGCGACTGTGACGAGCGTTCCCGTCAGCATGGGGAAGGCTGTCGAGGTGTAGACCTGCGTCGCGGCCTTGCGGAGGGAGTCTCCCAATTCGAGCCGCGCGACCATCATCTCGACGGCGATCATGGCGTCGTCGACGAGGAGACCGAGCGCGATAATGAGCGCGCCCAACGAAATTCGCTGAAGCGAAATGCCGGAATTGGCCATCACGAAAAAGGTGATAGCGAGCACGAGCGGTATCGACGTCGCCACGACCAGACCGGCGCGAAGCCCGAGGCTGACGAAGCTGATGCCGAGCACGATCGCGATCGCCTCGAACAGGGCGCGCGTAAATCCCGATACTGCCTCGTCGACGATCGCAGGCTGGTCAGACACGAGATGGACGTCGACGCCAATGGGAAGGTCGGTTATGGCGCTGGCCATTTCCTTCTTCAACGCTTCGCCGAATTCGAGCAGATTGGCGCCAGCCTTCATGCCGATCGCAAGCCCGATCGCCGATTTGCCGTTGAAACGAAACAGCGCGTTCGGCGGATCGGCGTAGCCGCGTCGAATCGTGGCGACGTCCGTCAAGGGGAAAAAGCGGTCGTTTACTCGCAAATTGATTGCCTGCAGACTCGCCTCCGAGGTGAACTGGCCCGCGACGCGGACGCTGATCCGTTCGGGACCGGTCTGGAGAACACCCGATGGGGTGATCGCGTTCTGCGCCTGAAGCGAGGCGAGGATCGACTGGCGGTCCAGCCCGAGCGCCGCGATCTTCCGGGTCGAAAATTCGAGGAAAATGACCTCGTCCTGCGCGCCAATGATATCAACACGCCCGGCGTTCGGCACGGTCAATATCCTGGACCGCACGTGCTCGACTTGATCGCGCATCTGCCGCTGCGTCAGGCCATCGCTGGTGAAGGCGTAGATGTTGCCGTAGACGTCGCCGAACCTGTCGTTGTAGGCCGGGCCGATGACGCCTTGCGGAAATTCCCTCCTGATATCGTCGACCATGTTGCGCACGCGCGCCCAGGTCGGCGCGACGTCGCGCGCCTTGGTCGTGGCGAGAAGGTTGACGAACACCGTGGTCTGCCCGGAAACGGTGACGCTCTTCGTATAGTCGAGCGATTCCAGCTCCTCCAGCTTCTTCTCGATGCGTTCGGTGACCTGACGCGTCACCTCGTCGGCGGACGCTCCGGGCCATTGCGCCTGAATCACCATCGTCTTGATGGAATCCCCCACCT
>JAKALI010000681.1 GCA_021813195.1 Pseudomonadota bacterium | reverse complement strand
TTCTGGATAAACCTGCCGCCCATCCGTGAGCGTCGTCCTCGGCGTCTCAGCCATTTCGGTCTCCTATTTGAAGCGTGGCTCTGGAACGTATTCCGGCTTGTAATCGTAAACCCATTCCTCTAAGCGCCGAATTCTTTCCTCCAAGGGAAGCTTGGCCAGCGCAGCGAGGAAATCAGCGCGGTCTTGGGCCGCTTTTGCTCTTGCGCGTTCTGGTTCTTCGCGAGCGATACGCTTCGCCTCTTCGATAATTTCCTCGAACGACATTCGATCATCCTCAGCCATTGGCTCGTCTCCTAGATTCGCGTGAACCGGCCATAGCCTGACTTCTCAAGGGTACCCTGACGCACCATTTCCCAAAGCGCATTATAAACGCTTCTATTATTTCTCCCACCGGAAAAGTCCGATGCTCTCCAAACTGTGCCAGATTTAGAATCCCGAATTTGTTCGTAGATGTGCTTCGCATCGCTTCCAGCGCGGACGCCGAGGGTGGCATGATCGAAAGTGTGACCGCAATTTGGACAGTGCATTGGGCTCGTCCTCCAGTTTAGGTGGCTTGCGAGAGCATCGGCCAGCCGGGCCGAAACTCGTCTTCACCAGCGCGGGCGCCAGCAATCAGCCGCTCAGCCATATCTGGAGGTGCCTCATAGGGCCCACCCCGCATCTGTTCGATACGCCGCCGCATAATCGCTTCGGCCTCATCCGGCGTCCCGTCACGCCAGAAGCGCTGATATTTTGTTGGCTTGTGATCGGGCGCATATTCATCGCGCCCCCAATCGGCGTGGTTCATTATGCCGCCGCACGATGGGCATAGCGCACCGAAAGGAGTAACTCCATCCCGTGAGTTCCAAATACGTTCGCGATGGCCGCATTTACATGCGTACCACATGAGCATGAACGCTTCGCCATGCGTGTGACCGTGTTTGGTTGCCGTATCGTATCCCATTTTCAGTCCTCATCTTCCGGAATGTAGACCATTGGCTCGTCCTCCAACTAGGGCAGCTTGGGGCCGAACAGTGTGCTCAGCCCCTCGCCTGCTACTTCTTCAGATTGGAGAGGCCGATAATCGCATTAGCGGCATTCAATGCCGCCTGAGAATACCGCATCGCATCCCCGGAATCTTTCGCTTCTGCTGCCAGCTTGAGCAGCGTTTCAACATGCTTCAATTGGTCTTTCATCGGGTTCTAGCTCCGATTATGCCCGCGGTAGAAACATGATCAGCGATGCGGGCGTTATCGCGGATCAAGATGCTCATCCTCCAACTTTGACCGCTACAGACCTGCCGCGCTCGGAAGATATCTCCCAGAGGCGCGACCATCCTTCCGCCATGGTCATCTTGTGCCAACGCCGATGATCGAGGATCGCGACAAGTTCGCAGATTCCAAGACCGCCGCGCGACGCCAAATGCTCTAGCGACTGTCGATGGTTCTTCCGCGCCCACGTATCATCCTCGACGGTGAACATCGACCACGGCACATAGCCCACTGTCACAGAGGACTGCATGATCGGCATCAGCGATGGCACATTCATGGTGAGACTCCTACAACGGAATGCCCAGTCGTCGGACCAGAGCGAGACCTTTTTTGTTGAAGGTCCACATCGTCTCGCCGACTTCAAGCGTATCTTGACCAAAGTTATCTTGACATATGCCTTGATCCATAAGTCCTGACTTTTCTAGGAGGTCAAGGTCATGAGCATCGCAGCGGTCACAGCCATCAGCGAATATCTCGCCAACTCGTTTGGCAGCCTCTCGAACGGCCTTTCGGTAAGCCATGCTCGCCTCCTACTCCCCGTCAATCCGGAATAATCCGGTCTTAATATCGACAACGAGACGAGCGTAATCGTCGCCGAAATTGACATAAGGGCGCACTTCGATCTGATCACCGAAGTCGTCAATGAGCGAGCGCAGCTCCTCGTTGACCGCACGCACGGTCGCGTTGAGACGCTGGCGCCGGATTCCGTCAAGTTCTCGCATCGGGCTCGTCTCCTAGATTGCTCTCCACGCATAACCGTGGCCGTTCGGAACCCTGCAAACCTCACATCGGATGAGGCCGCAAAACTCCATCGCCTTGAGTTGGAAAAGTGCGTCCATGTTTTGCAAGCCGAAATGCTTACGGTATTGTCCCGTAGTCACAGGACCACTTCGGCGGATGAATGCGATTCCATCTTCGTGATCTGACCGGCTTAACTTCAAGACTGGCCCCACGGCGCTCGTCTCCTACCGTTTGCGCTTGGACTTGGCGGCAGCTTCTGCAAACACCGCACGCCGACCGCCAGGAATATAGTACGGAATCGACGATACGCCGATGCCGTTCCGCTTGGCCACTTCCTTGTTGGTAAGTTCCGGGTTGAGAAGGTCTTTCTTGATCGCAGCCAGCCGCTCCGGCGTCATGGGCGATCGTGCGCCGAGATGAACCCCAGCCTCTTTGAGATGCTGCAGCTTGGCCTTCGTGCGCTCAATTGTAAGATTGCGCTCCAATTCCGCGAACATGGCGGCGGCTTGAATGCCAAATTTCCCAAAGGCTGTGGAGGTATCGAAGCTCTCGGTCAGGCTCAGAAAGTGCACGCCTTCCTGGTCCAGCCATTTGAGCCAATCGATCATGTCGGCCATTGATCTACACAACCGGTCAAGCCGCCAGACCACTAACGTATCGCCGCGCTGCAGGTCCTTTTTGCAGAGCGCGAGCTGGTGACGCCTCCCGGTGACGGCGCTCCCCTTTTCCGCGTAAATGTTGACACATCCGGCACGCTTGAGTGCGGCGATCTGCACCGCAAGGTCCTGGTCTTCACGCGAGACGCGGGCATAGCCGATCCGGTCGCCGCTAGGCTCGGGCCGTTCCGGAAGCAGATGATCAGACTTTCTGGGAGTTCTGGCCATGGCCCGATTAGGCATCTCTCTAGTTGCTCTTGACTCCTTTCTAGCCGGCCTATATAAGCCAGTCAAGTGAGCAGCGGGACGCTATGCGCCCCGTCCGCCCAAGACGAAGGCGGATAGGCCGTGAGCCACGGCGAACGAGTGGCATGCTCACCCAACTGGAGAGACGCCCGATGGAACGTGATCTTGATCTCGCAATGATTGTAAAGCCGGACAATCGGCCGCCGATAACGCACGAACTCAAGACATGGCAATCGTATTTCCACGCGGTTTTCGACGGCTCAAAAATGTTCGAGATCAGGCGCGATGATCGTGGCTTCCGGGTAGGTGACCTATTGCGCCTGCGGGAGACACGCTATTCCGACGGAACCTATACAGGCCGCGAATGCGTGCGTCGCATCACCTACATTCTTCGGCATGAAGAAGATC
>JAKALI010000680.1 GCA_021813195.1 Pseudomonadota bacterium | reverse complement strand
AAGGCCTGCGCCGTCTGCATCAGGCCGCCGAGCTGGATGTCGCCGGAAAGGTATCGCGGCAGCGCCAGGATCAACGGTACGACGGGCGCGATGTAGGCGAGCGAGCTGGTGAGCAGCGCCAAGCTGCCCTGGCCGCGCGTCTGGGTGTGCCAGGCTTCCTTGTGGGTATGCAACTGGAACGGATATTCTTTCCAGATGGCCGGATCGAGCGGCTGCTCCTTGCAGTCGATGATGGTGCGATACTGCGGCAGGCCGTCGTAATACTTGCCCGTCATGCTGTTCTTGTTCGCGGCCACTTGCGGCGCATACGCGAACAGCCCGCGTACCTTGCGCCCGCCCGAGAAGTTGATGTACTCGCCGTTGCGCTCCTTGTCGTACTGGTCGCCCGGGTTCTGGAATTTGCCGCCGAGCTTGACCAGGCGGCTGTTCGGATCCAGACCCGGCTCGCCCTTGAAGTCATGGTGTTTGTAGTACTCGTTCCAGAACTGCCAGGAATTGAACAGATCCACCCCGGGACCGCCGGCATCCTTGCCGAAGCCGGGCAGGCCGCAGCGCATGGCGATCTGGATCAGCGTGTCGTCCGCTGTCTGCACGTCCGGATGGATGCCACGGTAGTTCTTGGTCTTCGGATCGAGAGTGCCCACCATCGGCTGGCGCAGACCGGCGACGCGGGTCTTCACCGGCGGGTAGGTCTTGAAGCCGCCGATCCGCTCCAGGTATTCCGTGTCCGGCAGGACGTAGTCGCACAAGGAGCTGGTTTCGCCCATGTAGGCGTCGATGCTGAAGGTCAGCGGCATCGCCTTGGTGTCGAGCAGGGCCTCGATTACCGTCCAGTTCAGGGGCTGCGTGTAGGCGGGATCGTTGTAGTAGTTCAGATAAGCCTTGATGCGATACGGGTAGCCTTTACGGACCGAGGAGAAGAACTCGCTCGCCACCGTGCGCAACGCCAGCGGATACCACGGCCGGGTCGACAGCGGTTTCGTGCCCTGGTACTTGGCCTTGCTGCGCTCGATCGAGACGCCTTGCGGTTTGCGCAGATTCGTTCCCTTCACTTCGCCGCCGAAATACACCATTCCGGGAATGTAGCCGCCCTTGCGGTCGATGCTGTCCATCAGGATGTTCAGGGTCACCAGTGCCTGGCCGTTCCACCAGCCGTTGCTCTGCTGCACCGGACCGCGGAACATCTCGATCACCGGGTGCTTGGCGCTGGAGAATTCCCTGGCCAGGCGCGCGATCGTTCCTTTCGGGATGTCGCATACCTGCTCGCTTTCCTCCAGCGTTTTCTCCTGGACGCGCTCGCGCAGCATGCGGAACACGGTCTTGTACTTGACACCCTTGATCTCGACCTCGGCGTCCAGGTCGGCCGGCCCATCCACCTCGTGGAATAGCGTCGGCTTGCCGCCCACCAGCACCACATAGTCGGCCTGGCCCAGTCCGGCGTCACGGCCCGAGAGGTAGAGCTTGGGCTCCTGGGTGCGTATCAGGTAGGTCATGTCGGTCCAGTTGCGCCGGCCGGTCTTCTTCGCCGCCTGCTCGTTCGGCAGCGCGAGGTAGTCCTCTTTGCAGGCCTTGTTCTCGATCATCCAGCGGATCATGCCGAGGAGGAAGAACGCGTCCGTAGAAGGTTTGAGGGGAATCCACTCCCCCTTGGACGATTGCAGCGCTTTGGCGGCGGCAGGCGAGAGCCACGGGTCGACGACTACATGCTTGAACTCCGCCGCGTAGGGGCCGGTGCGCTTGGCGAACTTCTGCAGGTAGCGCGCTCGGGTCTGGCCGGGGTAGTCGGCGTGGGTAACGTTGGAGCCCACGCTCATCAGGAAGCTGCAGTACTCATAGTCGGCGTAGGCGCCGATCTCGTAGGGCGGCACGTTCAGGCAGTGCTCGGTTACGTTGTAGAAGGTGCCGGCGCAGCGGTCGCAGTGGTTGAGCATGTGCGGCACGCCCGCCGCGTTCAACACGAAGCGCGGGGTCAGCGGCGACTGTTCGTTGCGCCCGTGGGCCCAGACGAACTGGTTGCGCTTCGGGCCGTAGCCTTCCGGCGGCGCCTCGTCCAGGTAGTCCGAGTCCTCGGGACCGATGGGCTTGTCGTTGTTGAGGATAGCCTTGAGACCCTCGACCTGCCGGTTCTCCTCGCCGGGCACGTTGTTGAAGAGCAGGCCGCCCTCGGTGATCTCTTTCAGCGCCTGATCCCAAGAGATGGTCTGCCATTTGCCGGAGCCGCGCGGGCCGACGCGCTTCAAGGGATGCTTCAGGCGCGCCGGGCTGTAGAGCGCATAGACGCCCGCCTGGCCCTTGGCGCAGAGCGTGCCCGCGTCCTTGCCGCCAATCCCGCCGTCGAGATCGCTTTCCTCGACGAGGTCGCCCTTGGCCACGTAGTCGTAGGTGTTCGGGTGATAGGGGTTGCCGTCGAGCTTGACCAACTCGCCGTTGACGATCGTGCCCTGGATGCCGCAGCCACTGTGGCACATCAGGCAAACGCTGCGCACGAGCTGCGCGCCGTCGCCCACGATATCCGGCCTGGATCCCGTCTTGCCTACTTGCGCCAGCCATTCCTGCGCGCTAGCTGGCCGGATGCGAGTGAACGCAACGGCGGCGCCGGATACTTGGAGAAATTGCCGCCGGGTCAGATGGTTCTCATGCAGTTTCATGTGATGGTTCTCCTCAGAAGTTTGTAGCTGCTCACCCGCCCCGTTCTCTTCGAGATGAAGCGGTTGGTGATATTCATCCGTTTGACTGGAAAAAAAGCGTTACCGTTGGGTAACCAAGAATTCGTCGTGAAGTTTTTAAACTACTGCAGGCTCGGTTCGCTTGGGACCAGGAAAAGCCATTGGTCTGAAACACTGACTTATGCATGAACAGGCGTGGAAGACTGCGAAAAGATATTTTCATAAGATTCCGGCAACTGGAGTTGCGACGAATCGCCGCGTTGTTGTAAGAGCATTCCAATTGCGTGTTCTATTTTTGCCAGGCACGTTACTTGCGGGATAGGAGATAATTGAAGTCATTTTTTTGCTGTTGTCACTTTCGGTTCTTACAAAGCACAAATCGGGCCAAATTGCGAATAATTTTTGCAGTGCTATGAATATCCTTATAAATTGCTCTAGAGGGAATATTGTTTTGAGGCGATTTCAGTTCGAAATCGATTCATCGAGAAACTAAGAACTCGTATTTGGTTACCTTACGGTGACCAAATTGATAGAACGCAATGTTTTCGGCACCTTTTCGCCACCACTAGGTAACAACTAGTATAACGATTCATTAAAATGGCTACTATTAGACCAACACCAGATCGAACTTCTTCC
>JAKALI010000679.1 GCA_021813195.1 Pseudomonadota bacterium | reverse complement strand
TGGACATTTCCGGTCTCACGGTCCGGGCGCTGGAATCCTTGGGCCTGCCGCCCAAGGAAGCCGGGCGGTGCAAGAACTATTACGCGCTTGGATTGGTGCTTTGTCTTTATGGCCGCCCCCTCGATGCGGAAGAACAGAGAATCCGCGCCAAGTTCGCGGGGAAGGCCAGGATCGCCGAGGCCAATGTCACGGCGCTCCGCGCCGGCTATGCCTATGCCGAAGCCTGCGAAATGTTCGTCACCACCTATGTTGTGCGTCCGGGCAACATCAAGCCCGGCGTTTATCGCAGCCTGACCGGCAACCAAGCCGCGGCGCTGGGTTTCGTTACCGCGTCCGAACTCGCCGGAGTACCCCTTTTTCTGGGTTCCTATCCCATAACGCCGGCGACGGATATCCTGCACGAACTGGCGGCGCTCAGGCATTACAACGTCAAGACCTTTCAGGCCGAGGACGAGATCGCCGGCATTTGTTCCGCCATCGGCGCAGCCTATGGCGGCGTGCTGGGCGTGACCAGCACGTCGGGACCGGGCATGGCGCTGAAGACCGAGGCGCTCGGCCTTACCGCGATGCTGGAACTGCCGCTGGTCATCATTAATGTGCAGCGCGCCGGACCCTCCACGGGCCTTCCCACTAAGGTCGAGCAGTCGGATCTGCTGCAGGCGGTTTATGGGCGCAATGGCGAGTGTCCCGTGCCAGTGATCGCGGCCAGTTCGCCGGCTGACTGTTTCGACTGCGCGATCGAAGCCTTCCGGATCGCCACGAAATACATGACTCCGGTGATCCTGTTGTCGGATGGCGGCATCGGCAATGCCGCGGAGCCCTGGCGGATTCCCGATCTGGCCGACATGGCCCCGTTCGAAATAGCGTTTCGTACCGACCCGGAGGGATTCCTGCCCTATGCCCGCGATGCCAATCTGGCCCGCGCGTGGGTGCGGCCGGGCACGCCCGGCATGGAGCATCGCCTCGGCGGGCTGGAAAAGGATTTCCTGACGGGCGACATTTCGCATAATCCGCTCAACCATCAGCGGATGGTCGAAGTGCGCGCAGCCAAGGTGGCCGGTATCGCCAGGGAGATACCGCCGCTCGCGATCAGCGGGCCCAGGGAGGGCGACCTCCTGGTCGTGGGGTGGGGAGGGACCTACGGACCCATCGTGCAAGCATGTAAGCAGGCGGAAGGCGCCGGAAAGTCGGTGGCGCACCTTCACCTGCGCTATTTGAATCCGCTGCCGGGGGACCTGGAAGAGACGCTGTCGCGCTACCGAAAGGTCCTCGTGCCGGAACTCAATCTCGGCCAATTATCCAGGCTTCTGCGTGAACGCTTTCTGCGTGACGTTGTGGTCTTGTCCAAGGTCCAGGGCAAGTCGTTCACCCAAGCCGAAATATATGACCGCATCATGGAACTCTGCTGAGGAGGTGGTCATGAATGAGATGTCAGCTTGCCAGGAATTGACTAGGAAGGATTTCGAATCGAACCAGGACGTCCGCTGGTGTCCCGGCTGCGGTGACTATGCCCTTCTGGAGCAAGTCAAAAGGCTGTTGCCGGGCTTGGGCATCCCGCGCGCGAATTTCGCCTTCATTTCCGGCATCGGCTGTTCCAGCCGATTTCCATACTACTTGGAGACATATGGCCTGCACGGAATCCATGGCCGCGCTCCCGCCATCGCCAGCGGCCTCAAGCTGGCTCGTCCGGAGCTGTCGGTGTGGGTGGTGACGGGTGACGGCGACTCGCTCGCGATCGGCGGCAATCATTTCATTCACGCCATGCGGCGGAATATCGGCCTCAAGATCATCCTGTTGAACAACCGCATTTACGGCCTGACCAAGGGGCAGTGCTCTCCCACCTCGGAATTCGGCAAATCCACCAAGTCGACACCGATGGGCAATATCGACCGGCCGTTCAGCCCGGTTTCTGTCGCGCTCGGCGCTGGCGCCGGTTTCGTCGCCCGCACCATCGATAACGACCTACAGCATTTGCGGCAAACCTTGAAGCGCGCCGCCGAGCATCCCGGGACCGCGTTCGTTGAAGTGCGTCAGAATTGCGTCGTCTTCAATGACGGGGCCAATGACCCCATCAATGACAAGGAGACCCGGAACGATGTGCGCATGCTGCTCGAACACGGCAAGCCCCTGCGCTTCGGCGTTGACGGCAACCGCGGCGTCCGTATCCGCGGCTTCGAACCTGAGATCGTGACCCTTGGCGAAAACGGCGTCACGGAAGCCGATCTTGCCGTTCATGACGAGACCTCGGCGCATGGCGGCCTGGCATTCTGCCTGTCGCAATTCGCCGCGCCGCTGCCGTTGCCGCTGGGAGTTTTCCGAGCCGTCGAAGCCATGCCGTACGAGACGCTCAACGCCGGGCTCGCTGAAGAGGCGAGGCGAAAAAGAGGGAAGGGAACGCTGGAGCAACTTCTCAGCGGCGGGCACACATGGAACGTCAACTAGTGTCCCGAATTACCGGCGCTCGCCGAACGTCTCGACGCCTATTCCACCGAACGCGGAAATCGCTACGGCTATTGGACGGTAGCGGCAGAGTTGCGGTCTTCTAATATGGATGACAAGCCATGACGCATGTTAAGAACCTTTTCGATCTCACCGGAAAAGTTGCCCTGGTCACCGGGGGGTCGCGCGGCCTCGGGTTGCAGATGGCCGAGGCGCTGGGTGAAATGGGCGCCAAGCTCGTCATAACCGCCCGCAAGGCGGACGAACTGGCTGAGGCGAAACGGCGCCTCGAGAGGCGGAAAATCATCGTGGCGACAGTCGCCAACGATATCTCGAACACCGCGGAAATTCCGCAGCTGGTGGACGGGATCCTTTCGCAGTTCGATGGCATCGACATATTGGTGAACAATGCAGGCGCGACCTGGGGGGCTCCTGCCGAGGACTACCCGGCCGAGGCTTGGCGCAAGGTGATCGACCTCAATGTTAACGCCATGTTCTTTCTCAGCCAATGTGTCGGCAAAAAAGCGATGATTCCAAAGCAATCCGGAAAGATCATCAATATATCGTCGATCGCTGGTCTAGGCGGCAATCCGCCGGGCATGGCGACCATTGCCTACAACACCAGCAAAGGTGCGGATATCAATTTCACCAGGGCGCTGGCTGCTGAATGGGGACGCTATAACATCAACGTCAACGCCATCTGCCCGGGGTTCTTTCCGACCAAGATGTCGGCGGGTCTGCTGGACAAGCTCGGCGATTCCATCAAGGCGACGACGCCGCTACAGCGTTTGGGTGGCGAGGAGGATCTCAAGGGGACCGTGGTGTTCCTGGCCTCCGAGGCATCACGCCACATCACCGGGCAATATA
>JAKALI010000678.1 GCA_021813195.1 Pseudomonadota bacterium | reverse complement strand
GGGCGCGTCATCAAGAGATTCCTTGGAAATCCGCCGAAGGGCTTTGCCAGGGCCTTCGCGTGGAGTCAGCGAGGCTCGGTCGGACTCGAGCCCGGATATTCCAGGCGCCAAATTTCAGCCGCATGCTGTACGAGACGTGCACGTTCTGCGCAGCGCTGGGCTGCGGTTCTGCATCCGCCAGCCCCATGCGCTGGCACATGTGCGAGATGGCCAAGGGACGGGGGCCCACCCGAGCGCGTCAGCGCGTGCTCGGGCGGGCCCGCCACCCCGAACGCCAAAACTCGCTCCACGCCCATAGGCTCGCCAAGCCTAGTGGGTTGCCGCCGAAGCGTGGTGCCCTCAATAGGGCTCGCCATGCTACGAAGGGCGCTCGGGGGTGAAATCCCCTCGTTCGACCCGATCAACCATCGAGGTTGGGCGACACGGAAACGGGCTGCGTGAGGAAATGCGCGCTGACCCTGGACATTGACGAAAGCGGGAAACCGCCCCCGGCATCATGGGAAACTGGATGACGAGGCCACACACGACGGCTGGCATGGTGCGCGAAATCGCATCGGCTCTTGGCGGAGAAGTCTGACCAGAGCGGCACCTGGAGAAATTCGGGGTCCTTGGATAGCTCAAGCGTGTAAATGCACCCACTGCAGGGTGCTATGTGGAGCAGCAGCGAGCCGTTGCCCGCCTCTGGCGGTGTAATCGGTAGCGCGATGATGGTTCGACGGTAGTAGAGGAGGGACTTCGGAATCTCACCCCCTTGAAAGCCGATGGAAGTCGGGGAGGCCCAACGGGCCACGTCGTTGAACCGGAGCGCGGCGGCGCGCCTGCGCGCAGTAGACATGTTCTAACGTGGGACACGCTGACGGCCGATGATCTGGGTTGGCACCCAGGGATGGCGCAAGCGTAGGAGATCGACTGAGTAGCCCGAGCGCGAGCGAGGGGACTTCACGGGCTGAACCGATGAGACGCAACTGCGTCGTGGTTCGTGAAGCGAAAGGTCGTGGCGGCACTTGGTGGTAGCGATGGGCGAGGTGGCACTCGTCCTGGCGTTGTTTCACCCGTGACCGTGGTTGGCTCCATGGTCAAGGTCCGGACGGGGTGGCACCTGTTCATCGTCTCGTAGGTTCGAATCTAGGTGGCGGATTGGCATCCGCTTGTGAGCAACCCGCCCCGACGCATTGTGCGTCGGGGCTCTTTTCCGTCCATGCATGCGACTTCTTTGAAGGGCTTGGACTAGATCGCGCAGCGCGCTGAGGATCTGCAGGCCTGGAGCTGGAGCCGACCTTTGCGCGGGAGCCGCCGCAAGCTGAACCCTCCAGCGGTTGGGCCCGGTTCAGGGGCGCAACCTGCCGAACGGCGAGCGGTAGCCTGACTTCTCTCGGTCGATCTGAGGAAATTGTTTTTGTGCGCGATCTGTGGGAAGGATGGACGCCCTCACTATCCCCATTGCAACGCCAACTGCACCAGCGGCTCGCCCACATGAACTCCAACCGGGTAAAGGGCCTTGTACTGCCAACAGCCAACTAAGCTGCGAGCACGTGGTGCTCCTGCGTCTCCTGGCCGCTCAGGCGGTGCGGGAACATTTGGCGTCGATGGCACAGGCCGCCCTGGCGCCGGGGTGAACTGTTCGAAGCGGGCTGTTCCCCATTGCCTCTTGACGCTGTACTCTCAATATCACCATGGAAATTCGAACCGCTGCTTACGCACGCTACTCCAGCGACTCCCAACGCGCCGCCTCCATCCGGGACCAGATACGGAACGTGGAGGACTTCTGCCGACGGATGGGTTGGCCTGCGCCGGCTGTCTTCAAAGACGAGGCTGTTAGCGGCGCAAGGCAGGATAGGGCTGGTTACAAGGCGATGCTGCAGGCAGCAGCTGGAGGTCACTTCAACGTCCTGCTCGTCGACGACTACTCGCGTCTTACGCGTGACATCGTTGAGTCGGCGCGGTTGGTGCAGGAACTCGCGTACCACGAGGTCCGCCTCATCGGCGTCACGGATGGTGTTGACACCGCTCGCGAGGGATCGATCCTTGACACCGGTGTACGTGGCGTCATGAACCACATCTACCTTGTTGATCTCGCCAAGAAGACTCATCGGGGCATGACGGGACAGGCGCTCGACGGCTACAACACCGGCGGTCTGCCCTATGGATACAGCTCAGTCGCCGACGGGGACGGCAAGCGCCGCGTGGTCAACGAGGAACAGGCCAACTGGGTGAGGTGGATATTCGAACGCTACGTGGCGGGTGACAGTCCACGGACGATCGCCGCTGAGCTCAATCGCCGCGGCGTTCCTTCGCCACGGAAGAACGGAAAGTGGTCGCCGAATGCGATCTACCCGGATGCAAAGGGGGTTGGGATTCTCGGCAACCCAATCTACATCGGAAAGCCAATCTGGAATCGAACCAAGTGGGTCAAGGATCCGACAACCGGGCGTCGACGCAGAAGGGCTCGTCCCGAAGACGAATGGATCATGGTGGCTTCGCCGGACCTGCAGATCGTGAGCACCGAGATCTGGTCGGCGGTGGAGGCGCGCGTTCAGGAAATCAGGGAGCGCACGAGCGCGCAACGTGCTGCGAATGGCGGAAAGGTTAGCGGGGGACGGGGACCACGATACCTGTTTTCTGGCTTGATGCGCTGCGGCAGCTGCGGCGGCGCATACATCATCGTGGACAAGCACCGCTACGGATGTGCGATGCACCGTGATCGAGGGCAGGCAGCATGCCCAAATTCGCTCAAGGTGCCTCGAGAGCTAGTAGAGGATCTGCTGCTCCAAGGCATCAAGCGCGACCTGCTCTCGGACGACGCGTTCAAAGTCTTCGAGGAGGAGGTGCGTCGCATTTTGGCCGAGGCACAACCGGACCCTCGCGACTTCGAGCAAGACATCACGCGTGCCATGCGAGAGGTCGCGAACATCATGAACGCGATCAAGCAGGGGGTTGTCACGCCGACCACGCTCAAGGCGCTCCAGGACGCTGAGGCGGCCCTTGAGGGCGCAAAGGCGCGCAAGCAGGAGGCGGCTCGAGTGGAGCCTCTGGAGATGATCCCACGCGCTCGGGCAGTGCATCGAGAGATGATTTCCCGCCTCGAGCAAATCGAAGATGTATCTGCTGCGCGGGAGGCGATCCGTGCGATCGTCGGAGAGATCCGACTGGTTCCGGAGGGCACCGAACTGGTCGCTGAAATGACAAGCGCCGGACTGGCCGGCGCTTGTCAATTAACGTTGGTTGCGGGGGCAGGATTTGAACCTGCGACCTTCGGGTTATGAGCCCGACGAGCTACCGGGCTGCTCCACCCCGCGCCGGAAAAACGAAATCATAACG
>JAKALI010000040.1 GCA_021813195.1 Pseudomonadota bacterium | reverse complement strand
GAATATATGACCGGCGGTTGCGTCGTCGTTCTTGGCCCCACGGGGCGCAACTTTGCCGCTGGCATGTCGGGCGGAATCGCATATGTGCTCGACGAAGCGGGAGACTTCGCCAGCCGGCTCAACACCGAGATGGTCGAATTGGAGCCGATTTCGGCTGATGCAGCGACACTGGAGGCGTTGTCGCGCAAGGGCGATGCGGTCGTGCCGCTTGCATCCGTGATGGCAGACATGCGGTATCAGGACGCTGAGCGCCTGCATGCTCTTCTCGTGCGCCATGCGCACTACACCAACTCGGCGCGCGCTCAAGCGATCTTGGCCGATTTTGCGGCTCATCTCCCCATGTTCAAGAAGGTGATGCCGGTCGAGTATCGCCGGGCGCTCGCGGACTTGGCGAGGCAGCGCGGGTCGGAGTCGGCGGGCGCACCGCAGGCGCCGGCCTAATTGCCTGATATTGTAACGAGCACCTCACACACGCGCACGGTCATTACATCAAACGAAAGACGGCACCAACATGGGCAAGCCAACGGGATTTCTGGAATTCGAGCGTGCAGAGCGCAAGTATGAGCCTGTCGAGGTGCGCACCAAGCATTGGCACGAGTTTGTTGTGCCTCTGCCTGAATCCGATGTGAAAACACAGGCCGCCCGCTGCATGGATTGCGGGATTCCGTATTGTCACAACGGCTGTCCGGTCAACAACCAGATTCCGGACTGGAACGATCTCGTCTACCGCGGGGACTGGAAGGACGCTGCGCTCAATCTGCATTCGACCAACAACTTCCCGGAGGTGACGGGCCGCGTGTGCCCCGCGCCGTGTGAAGCCTCTTGCACCCTCAACATCGACGACAATCCCGTCGCTATCAAAACAATCGAATGCGCGATCGCGGATCGCGCATTCGATGAGGGTTGGATCGCGCCGCAGCCACCGGAGAGAAAGACCGGCAAGTCTGTCGGCATCATTGGTTCCGGGCCCGCGGGACTGGCGGCCGCGCAGCAGTTGGCGCGGGCGGGTCATGAAGTGCATGTCTATGAGCGCAACGCCCGGCCCGGTGGTCTGCTCACCTACGGCATTCCCGACTTTAAAATGGAAAAACACATCGTTGCCCGCCGCGTGAAGCAAATGGAGGCCGAGGGCGTCACTTTCCATTGCGGTATCACCGTTGGCAAAGACGTCTCGGCCCACGAACTCAAGTCCAAGCACGATGCGCTGTTGCTGGCGATCGGCTCGGAGAAACCGTTCGATTTCTTTGCGACGGCTCCCGGCCGCAATCTCGATGGCATCCACTTTGCCATGGAGTTCCTGCCGCAACAGAATCGACGCATAGCCGGGGAACCACAGCGGCCGGACACACGCGAAATCTCGGCTAAAGATAAGCGTGTGGTCGTGATTGGTGGCGGCGACACGGGTTCGGACTGCATCGGCACGTCCTTCCGTCAGGGAGCCAAGAGCGTCACGCAGCTCGAGATCATGCCGCGACCGCCAGTCAAGGAAAACAAGGCGCTCTCGTGGCCCAACTGGCCGGTGAAGCTTCGCATCTCCTCCTCGCAGGCTGAGGGTGCGGTGACCGAATATTCGATTTCGACGACTGGTTTTTCGGGCTCGAACGGCAAAGTCGAAAAGCTCCACTACACGCGCGTCGACGACAAGCTCCAACCCATCCCAGGCAGCGAGGGGACTTTGGACGCTGATCTCGTCTTGCTCGCGATGGGCTTCTCCGGACCCGTCGAAGGCGATGTAGTGTCAGAGCTTGGCCTTAAGATCGTCCCGCGTGGTCGCTTCAGTGGCCTGGATGCCAATGACCTCGACTACAGGTTGCCGGGTCTGGACAATGTATTTGCAGCCGGCGACGTGCGCCGTGGGCAATCGCTTGTCGTCTGGGCCATCCGCGAGGGACGTCAGGCCGCGCACGCGATCGACAAAGCGTTGATGGGCTCGACAACCTTACCACGGTAGAACGGCTGGCCTTCTCACGAGATCGACGCCCTCGGCGTAGGCAGTAGCGCCTGCGCGGCGACCAGCACCGCGTGGGGCGCGCTGTATCAAGCAGCGTCAAGACTTGTGCCGGCCAGGAACCGACCTAATATCAAGAATGTGACAGTCGTCACCGCAACGAGACCCGAAAGGCAGGGCCGATGAGCACACCCTTGGAGATTACGTTCAAAGGTTTGGAAAAGAGTATCGTCATCGAGCGCAAGATCGCCGAGAAGGCGGCAAAATTGGAGCGCGTTTTCGATCGCATGACACACTGCCGGGTGGTCGTCTCTGCCCCCAACAAGCACCACCACAAGGGCAAGACCTACGAAATCAAAATCGATATTGGCATCCCGGATCATGCACCTCTTATTCTGACGCACGAATCCAATGTGGGCGACGCTCAAGAGGATCTGCAGATCGCCATTCGTGATGCATTCGACGCCGCCACGCGCCGTTTGGATGAGATTGCCGATCGAATGCGTGACAGCGCGAAGATCGAGCGTGGACGTCGCCGTCCCGCGCCCGCACGCGAAGACTAGCTGAGCAGACGTGGTGCCCATTGCGCTCGGCGCCCATCGTCGCGGGGAGATGCTCGGGCGACAACCGCGTGGGCAGTCCCTTGGTGCTGCGCGGGCCTTATATCTCGAGCGCAATCAAATTCCGGCGGGAAGTCATTTAGCGCTGAGAACTTTTCGGCGCGCGTTCTGTAGGCTTGGACGTTGGTTCTGTTGCGTCTGAAGAACCGGTTTCCAGGGTCTTGTCGGGCTCCGTTCGTAGCGTCGCCGGCATCGGACTGATGTGGCCGGGGTCAGGTCTGGGCCACGTCATGTCGTCGATCCGGCCAGGCCTTGGCTGTAGCCGCTCTCCTTTGACAAGCGCACGATAATACGGTGTTTGAGTCGGTGAGACCATTGCGCGTGTTGGTCCTGCACGGCCTGTGGCTGGCGGCGTGACGGTGCTCATGACGTCGAGGCCACCTGGTATGCGGTCGACGAGGACTTCGCCCATCTGGGAGGGTTTGTCGGGGCTTTCCTTGCGTGTAACGAGCGCGACGACCGACGCTGGAATGGCGGGGCGCACGATCTCGATCGTTACGAGTTCCTCGCGACCGGATGAGTTGACGGTTGAAAGTTGAATGCGGCCGTTATCGGCAGGTTGATCGCGCACACCTGCCGGTGCGGCCGTCGGATTGGCCTGCGGGGTTCGTGTCGATCCATCGGTTTGCGCGTCCCAGCCCTTCATGACAGCTTTGCCGGGATTGATCTTGGCTTGCTCGTCCTCCGCGCCAGCCAACGGTACGACCCGTTCCGCTTGAGCTTGCTTGACGTCGCGGCGGATTTCTCGTTCGACGAAATGGGCGAGTTTCAGCCGTCCAGCCGTCGTAAAATAGACGCCGTCATTGTCGCGCAGGCGGACAATTTTCCCCGACAGATCTGGCCCCCATGCGCTAAAGCCGCCGCTGTCGTCGAGGAAGCCCGCGTAGCTGTCGATGAATTTCATGCTGTTGAGATAAGCGCGCTCGCGCAGCGTCTCGTTCATCATCTGAACGTCTTCGTTCGCGTCCCAGCGCCGCAAGTTCGGCAAGCCGACAAGATACACAGCACTGTTAAGGCGTTTGAGCATTTTCAATAAGCGTTCGGCGCGATTGCCGTAGACCTTACGCCATTCGGGGCTACCCACGGGTACGCGCCTGCCCTCCTGGTCGCGTAGCGAAACCCGATCCCACGCGCCCAGCATCACGATCGCGATATCTGGGGGATCGCGCTTCAGATCGTCTTCCAACTGCGCGAGTTTCTGAGCGTTGTCGGGCCGCATGAGACCGTTGAGCAGCATGTGGCGGGGAGCGAGGCGTAGACGGGGATCATCTCTCACCTGTTCCGACAGTCCAGCGTGCAAGGCCTCCGCCAGATCATCACCGATGATGGCGACGCGATAGACCTCCTCGTTGGGGAACGGTTTGAGATAGCTTGAACCTTGGAATTCAGCCTCGTTGGCCGAGGCGGGGGCGATGAGGCTGAAGAGCGCGCAAAGGCCCGCGACGATGACGGACAGCAACCGACAAAAATTCGAGCCTATGATATGTCGTCTCATCGCGATGCCGTACTCCGGATGTGCCGGAGAACCTCTTCTGATGGCCAGCAATCGACCGAGAGCCCGTTTGCGCGTTGATACAATCCGATGATTTTTCGTGTGTTGGAGCCGATTTTGCCGTCGACTTTCTCAACATCATAGCCTGCTTTGCCGAGCCGTGACTGGATTTCCTCGATGACGGCGGTCTTTTGTGGACCTGTGCCGCCGAATGCCTTGACGAAGTGTCCGCCGCCAGCAATGCGGTCTGCCAAGTGGCCGACGAAAATGGCATAGAGATCCGACATATTGTAGCGGCGGATCACTCGGTAGTTTTCCAGCACCAAGAAAGACGGGCCGTAAGCTCCCGCAGGGCTCATGAGATAGGCCTCAGCCGACAGGAGCTCATCGCTCCAGGGCTTGCCATCGGCGCGCTTGAAGCCAAGCGCTGCCCATTCACTGAGCGCACGCGCTTGCGTCGGTCCTTCGAAACCGCAGTCGGCGGTTTTCGGTATGGCGACTTCGTAGCCCCAGATCTGTCCCCGGACCCAGCCTTTGCCCGCAAGTTGCGCGGCGGCTGAAGCCAACGCATCGGGCACCGATCGGAAGATGTCTTTGCGGCCGTCGCCATCCAGATCGCGAGCGTATTGAAAGTATTCCGATGGCATGAATTGCGTGAGGCCGACCGCCCCGGCCCACGAGGCGCGCATGTCGGCGCGGGCAACACCCGCTTCCAGCATCTTTAAGGCCTCAATCAACTCATTGCGAAAGAGCTCTTTGCGCCGCCCCGCCCAGGCCAAGGTGGCGAGCACCTCGATGGCGTCATGCGGCAGCTTGTGTTGACCAAATGCGGTTTCGCGGCCCCAGATTGCGAGGATTGAATACCGGTCCACACCATATTCGCGTTCGATCTTGTCCAGCGCCGCACGATGCTTGACGGCAAGTGCCCGCCCTTGTTCAGCCAAGCGCTCGAGGTAAGCGACGTCGAGGTAGTCTTTGGGGGCGCGGGTGAACTCGGCCTGACCCCGGCTGCCGTCGGTTTTGCGTCCGGGTAAGTCGAGATCGGGAATATCGAGCTTAGGCTTGAGCCCGGCCACGGCCGCATCGAAAGTGGGCCTTGAGACGCCTGCGGCCTCCGCGTCGGGCCACAGATCCGCAAGCCATTGCGCAAACGGAATTGGATTGGCGCGGGCTCCATTCGGGAGCAGGAGATTTGCGGCAATGCACAGCATCAGGGCCAGCATGCGCCAGCCTGTCGAATGCAATCGGGTGTGCAACTCTTTGTTGCGCCACACGTGCGCGGCGGACTGCATTGCTAGCCTCGCGGGTGATTCGTGGAGTCGGTTCGGGCGGCCTCAAAGGTGCGATACCACAACGTCGGCCGCATATGTCAATTCGCCAGATTTCGCGGCCGATTTGAGGCCGGTAGGTGCAACCGAGGCCTTCCGCTTTGACGTCCAGGTCTACCATGCGCGGTACTTAACAAGATCGGAGGAGCCTGTTGGCGTGGCGCAATTACCTCTGGATGATTGTGCGCCGACCTTGATTGCACGAGGTCGTGCCGATAGCGTCTCACGCATTAAGGCCATTGCGGCCGTGCCGGCAGTTGAGCGTGGCGTTTGCCGGTGACGTGTGCCCGATCCCAATAATTATGAGGTAGGTGATGACCACGCTTCAGGCGGCCGCTCAAAGTCAATTGCGACAGTTCGTCGAACAGATCGAGAGGTTGGAAGAGGAAAAGAAGGCTCTCGCCGCCGATATCCGTGACAAATATCTTGAAGCGAAAGGCGTCGGCTTCGACGTCAAAGCCCTGCGCCAGATCGTAAGAATAAGAAAAAAGAGCCGGCAGGAGCGCCAGGAGGAGGAGAGCATCCTGGAGGCTTATATGCATGCGCTTGGCATGCTCGCTGACGAACCGGCCGCGCGCCACATGGAAGCTGCCGAGTAGCAGCCGACGGCACCCATACGATGTGATGGCGCTGGTATGGAACGCGCCGCTCCTAAGCGAGCAGGGCCGTTGCGGCGCCAAATCCGCCCGACATCGGACGCGAGATGTGTTTCGGGGCGTCTTTCAGGGCGGGGCACCGCGAATGGGCCGCCCCGGCCGGTTCGGCGCACGGCCGGGGCGGATCCACGCCCAGGATCGAAATCCCAGATCATGGAGTTCATCTGAAGTTGCAGGCGATTTCCGCTGCGTCATGCACGCCTTCGAGTCGGTGAGCCAGCCACCCGCGAGGCGGGCGAAATCTGCAACCATCACGCATATGAGATTAGACGGCCGCGTCGATAAGCTCTAATCGGAATTTGTGAGAGTGGACATCAGCGTACCTGATCGTGGCCGTCACCCTGAAACAACTTCGTTATTTCGAGGCTCTCGCCAAGGAGCGCCACTTTGGGCGCGCCGCCGATGCGTGCGCCGTCTCGCAGCCGGCGCTCTCGATGCAGATCTCCGAACTGGAGCAAGACCTCGGCGTGATCTTGGTGGAGCGCACGCGTCTTGGCGTCCAACTGACCCCAAAGGGCGAGGAGATCGCGAACCGCATCTCACGCATTCTGGGTGATGTGCGCGACCTCGTAGCTTACGCGCAGCATTCCAACCGGCTCCTCGCGGGGACGCTGCGGCTTGGGGTCATTCCGTCCGTGGCGCCCTACATGCTGCCGCCACTCTTGCAGCGGCTTAAGGACACGCATCCCGACTTGGAATTGCACGTGCGCGAAACGCAGACCGCACACTTGGTCGAGGAACTGCTCGACGGACGGCTCGACGTCCTCTTTCTTGCATTGCCGATCAAGCATCATGATCTTGAAGAGATGCGTCTGTTTGAGGACCGCTTCTTGCTTGCGATGCCCAAGCAGCGCAAGACGTCAGGCCGCCTGCGTGCGACGAAGGAAATGGTCGAAAATGAGCGGCTCTTGTTGCTTGAGGAGGGCCATTGTCTGCGGGATCAGGCCCTGACCTACTGCTCGCTGAAGCAGGTCGATACCGTCAACACCTTCGGCGTATCCAGTCTGACCACCATCGTCGAGATGGTTTCGGCTGGCCTTGGCATCACCCTGCTGCCTGAAATGTGTTTGCCTACCGAGGAGCGCGGCCGGGACCTCACCGTCATCCGCTTCACGGAGCCCGAACCCTCGCGTAAAATTGGTCTTGTGTGGCGCGCCACGTCTCCGCGCAAAGAAGATTTTCGCGAATTGGGACGTTTGATCCTACAGGCATGGGAGCAGGGGCCGCTCGCCGCAATCCTCGTGCGCGGCGATGCGCGCGGGCGTGCCAAGAGTATCAACGTGGAGACGTCTTGACGGAACGTTCCGCAAGCCCTTGAGGCGCGGGCGCGCGCGGCGGAGACAGTTCATCCATGACCTTGAGGTCCACGGCCTGACCGGTGAATTGTTTGGCAAACAACAATTGCGCAACCTGCAGCCCTGGGCGCAACTTCATGGGCAGAATGCGGCCCTCGTCGTCGAGCATCTCGAGCGTGCGCACAACATCGGGATGGACCATGCGCGCCAGAACGGGATCGTCGCTGGAGGGTGTATCGGTCAACAGAGGCGCGATCGGAAAGGGCTGATAGGCCAAGTCCTCGGGATGATCCTCGTCGAATGCCGGGGCGGTGACGAACTGCGTTGGGCCGATGGCGAAGGCTTCCCCCTCGCGTGCGATTTCTGCGACGGCCGCCGGCGGCAAGGCAAGGGCAGGAGGCCCCGTGAGCGATCCGGCCGTCTCGTCTCCCGTTACCGTCGTTTCATCCGGTTTTTCGGGCGTGTTCATCGCTGACAGCGTGCCGGGTCGCTGCGCGGGTTTAGGTGCCGCCACAAGTCGCGGCGCTTCCAGATGCACCGGATTGAGCGCGGCGAGGGATACAAGCTCGTCGAGCTTTTGGCGGTCGGCTTTGGATGGGGCGGTCGAGAAGGTCGAAGAGCGTTCCACGGGACGCGGCTCACGAACGAGACGCGGCGCTGGCTCGGCGGGTTTGCGCGCCGGCAAGGGCGGTGGGCTGAGGGCGGCGACGGCAAATGCGCCGTTCTGAGGCGGATTTGGCCGGTCGTTCGGTCGGGACGCCGGCTGTCGCAGGGATTGCGCCAGTGACGGCGTTTGTGGTCGCACGGCAGGACGCGGCGCGGGCGGTATCGGCAGAGCGGGGTCCAGCGCGGCCACCATCACGCCCTTGCGCGGATTGGACCGGATATCGAAGAACTGGGCCACTTGTTGGGCAAGTTGCGGCTGACGCAAGCGGGCTTGTTGGGCATCCCCCGGACTCAGTGAGCGGCCCTCGGCGGAGAGATGCTGGGATCGACCACTCGGAAACAGCAAAGCCAATTCATCATGTGGTAAGCGCGGCCAACTGCGGACGCGCGCCGTGTCGACATGGACGAAGGGCAGTGCGGACGTGGGATAGTAGCCGACACCACCGCGCTCGCGGATCATCGCTGAATAGCGCAGCCGACGGATCGGGACGTCCGGAAAATGGATATCAATCGCCTTGCCAGTGATGTGCTGGCTCTGGCTTGCCTGTCCACCGCGCGTCTTGCGCAGCATTTCATTGGTATCGCGGGAGCGATAGGCGGAAATGATGTGCACGGGCTGCTGCGATCCGAGTTCTGCGTGCATCTCCCAGACGATATCGATGGTTTTGGGATCGATGGTGGTAGTCTGATTGGTCCGCCAGTCGCGCAGAAACCAGTTCAATTGCTTGAGTGCCTCGGGGATGTATCGGCCGTTCTTTTTGTAGAGGATCTGGATCGTCTCTTTGGTGTGGATGTGATACATCCAAATCACGCGGTCGTCGCCGGATGCTCCCACAATCCCTGCCAGCGTTACAGATGCCAAGCCCACGCCCAGCGTGGCGCGGCGTGCGCTCCTCCCAAGCCACCAGAACTTCAGCCGTTCTGAGCGCAACGTCGGCTCCTCGCTCGCACATTCAGCCAAAAGCGCGCGTCTCGCGCCCCACACCGCGCACGCGACAACGGCCGCACCACGACCCGTCCTTAAAGGGTTAATTCAGGCCCCTTAACGTCTGGTAACCGTGGATTGCGGGCATTCCGCGGCAAAGACAGGGCTCCATCTGGACGAGCCACTTCCCAAGCCCGATCGAAGGCGGCCAGGGGCTAGGGGTCGACGAGGCGGGCGCCAGGGAACACAGAAAGAATGCAGATGACCCTCAAATTTGGGTCACCAATCGCTTCTGAAAGCGGCTTGCGTTACTTGCCATCAGCGAGTTGGAACACAGGATGTGTCGCCAGAGCGCACTAGATCTATGCGGTTTGACAGGTTTTATGGCGCGCTCGGCATCTTCGCAGTGTTCCGGCGCCCGCCGGTAGCGTACCAACGGATGCACGAAGCTTGCGGGAGTTGGGACCATGAAGTTCACCCTTGGGGTGATGGTGCTGGCGCTGTTCTCATCGATCTGGGCGACCCCGGGTCATGCTCAAAGCCGCGCAGACGCTCCAGACGGCGCGCTGCAGGTCACACCTTATCTGTGGGCTGCGGGCCTCTCCGGCGATATTTCGCCATTTCAGCGCGCGCCGACCGTTGCCGTCGATAAATCGTTCTCTGAGATCTTTGAGGATCTCAATTTCGGCGGCTTCCTCAACGTGTGGGCGCGCAGCGGTAATTTCGTGTTCTCGTTCGATGCGATGTACGTCGATACATCAGAAGATCGCGTGATCGGTCCGTTGCCACCACTGCCCGTGCCCATTCCGCCCGGCACGGTCATCAATGCCAATTTGGATACCCAGGAATTTCATGCGAGCATTCAGGGAGGCCTGCGTGTTCTCAATCAGTCCGACTTCACGTTCGATGTTCTAGCTGGTGCGCGCATCTGGCACATATCAAACGAACTCAAGATTAGCGCGCTTGGTTTATCGCGCTCGGTGGACGAGAGTTTTGGATGGGTGGACCCGCTTCTTGGGGCACGCGCGTTCTATCGCTTAAGCGATGCGCTGTCGGTGCAGGCGCAGGCTGACGTGGGCGGTTTTGGTGTCGGTTCCGACATCACCTGGTCCGTCTTGGCAACGGGGAATTATATCTTGACGGAGAATTTGTCCGTCTCCGCCGGCTACAAGGTCCTGGAGGTTGATTATTCCGACGATGGCTACGTCTTCGACACGCGACTGTCGGGACCTGTCTTGGGGGCGACTTGGCGCTTCTAGGCGCTTGCTTGTGGCCCGTCAGATAATGCTTTTTTCGTAGAGATCCGTCCGGCGATCGCGAAAGAAGCCCCAGTCGGCGCGATAGCTCGCGATGAGATCGAGATCGAAGGTGGCAATAAGCACGCCCTCGTCCGCGGCGCCGAAACTTTGCACGAGCTCTCCACGGTGGTCGGCGATGAACGAGTGGCCATAAAAGCGCTGGGTTACACCGTCATTGTCTTCAAGCCCGATGCGGTTGGCGGCGACAATCGGCACAGCGTTGGACACGGCATGGCCTTGCATGGCGCGCTGCCATTGCAGGTGCGTATCGAGGGCGGCGTCATAGGGCTCGGATCCGATGGCCGTTGGGTAGAAGAGCACTTCCGCACCTTGGAGGACCATCGCCCGCGCGCATTCGGGGTACCATTGATCCCAGCAGATCCCAACGCCGATCCGACCCGCGCGTGTATCCCAGACTTTGAAGCCGGTATCGCCGGGACGGAAGTAGTACTTCTCCTGATACCCTGGTCCGTCGGGGATGTGGCTCTTGCGATAGACGCCGAGCGCATGGCCATCGGCATCAATGATGACGACGCTGTTGTAGTAGCGCGGGCCATCTCGTTCGAAGATCGACACCGGGATGACGACCTGAAGGTCCCTTGCCAGCTTCTGCATGGCGGCGACGCAAGGGTGGTCGAGCGCCGGGAAGGCCGTTGTGAACCACTTCGGGTCCTGTCGGGTGCAGAAATAGATGCCCTGGAACAGCTCGGAGGGCAGAACGACTTGCGCGCCCTGCTTGGCCGCTGCGCGCACGAAGTCCTCTGTGCGTCTGATGTTTTCCGCCATATCGGGCCCGTAGGCGGTCTGGATGGCGGCGACGGTGATGGTGCGATGAGGCATGGCGGTCTGCGAGGTCGAATTGCACGGTGAGGGACAGGCGAGTGGTGCGCCGTGTCAAGCAGGCTGCTGCTGCGTGATACAGTGGAATGATCCTCCGCCCGCTGCGCCGCAGCCGAGTAGGCCTTGCGAGGGCGATCCGACAACGTGGCGACCCGGGAAAACGGCCGCCAGCGCCTTCAGGGCTGCCGCTTCGCTCGCCGTTCCATAGACGGGCACGACGACGACGCCATTGGCGATGACGAAATTCATGTAAGACGCAGGCGATGTCTCGCCCAACCTGTTGCGATAGGCGCCCACGCCCGGCACACGCACCACGTCGAGCGGTCGTCCATCGGCATCTGTCGCCTCGGCCAACCTCTCAGCGATGGCATGGAGGACGTCCGCGTTAGGATCGTCTGCCCCCGTGGGCGCCTGGCACACAACGCGGCCTGGGGCGACGAAGCGGGCGATGTTGTCGACGTGCCCGTCGGTGTGGTCGCCATGGAGGCCCTCGTCGATCCAGATGATCTTTCGGGCAGAAAACGCGCTCGCCAGCGCCGCCTCGGCGTCTTGGGCTGTCCAGCCGTTGCGATTTGGGTTGAGCAGGGTTTGGCGCGTCGTCAAGATCGTGCCCTGTCCGTCGTGATCGATCGCACCGCCTTCGAGAACAAAATCAAAGCGCCGCACGGGGTATCCGGCAAGCCGTGCGATGTCGTCGCCCACCGTCTCGTCGCCGGGCAAATCGAATTTTCCGCCCCAGCTGTTGGTTTTGAAGCGCAGCGCCACAGGGCCTTCGTCGCTGGTCGCGAAGATCGGCCCGGTATCGCGCAACCAGATGTCGCCGTAGCGTGCCGGAATGATCTCGGCAAGCGCACCCAGTTCGGCAGCTGCCGTTGCCTCAGCCTCATCGCCGTCGACCAGCACACGCACGCGGTTGCCGTGTGCAGCCAGGATCCGTACGAGCCCAGCAACGTCACGGCGCGGAGCAGCAAGATCCCCGTTCCATTCTTCTGCCGCCGCCGGCCACGCCGTCCAGATCGCGCATTGCGGCGCCCATTCTGGAGGTACACTGAGACGTGTCATTGCCGATGCGGCTGTCATCGTGAGGTCCTTGCCATGTGCCTGTCGCGTGGGCGGTGTGCGGTGCGAACGCAGCAGTGTCAAGCCCTTCAGCAACGGATGGAGCTGTGGTCCAGGCGCTTTTGTGGAGACCGCCGAGGCGGTGCGGTTGCCGTCAGGAGTTGCCGCGATCACTTTTCTGCAGCGCGATGACGGCCTCGACGCGATTGCGCACCTGCAGCTTCTGTAAGACGTTGGTCATGTAGTGCTTGATGGTCTTCTCGCTCAAGCTGAGCTTGCGCGCGATTTCTTTGTTGGTTAGCCCGGCGGCGACCTCGCGCAGGATCTGCTCTTCGCGCGCGGTGAGGGAAAGTGCCGGCGCTTTTGGTGGGATGTTATCACTTGGGCGGCGGTTGATCGTGGATAGCAAGCGGGCGGCAAATTGCGGCGTGATGTAGGTCTCGCCGCGCGCGACAGAGCGGATCGTGTTGACGAGATCGTAGCCGTTGATGCCCTTCAAGACATAGCCGTGCACGCCCGCCTGCATCGCGCGATTAAGGTCTTCCTCGCGCTCGGAGACCGTCAACATGATCGCCTTCATGCCAGGATGGGTGGCCAGGATCGCGCGCGCAGCGACGATGCCATCGCCCGGCATGGAGATATCGAGCAAGAGGATGTCGGGTGAAAGATCGCGTGCAATGCGGATCGCATCATCAGCCGAGGCTCCGACGGCTACGACGTCAATATCGGTTTCGCGCGAGAGTGTGCCAACCACCCCATCCCTCAGCAGCGGGTGATCATCGATGACGGCGAGGCGGATTCGGTTAGCCACGCCGTCCCCCGATGGAGGGAGTTTCGAAGCGCGCCCGCACGCGCGTGCCCTGACCTGGCGTGGACGTGAGCTCGAACGTGCCGCCTAAGGCCTCGATACGTTGGCGCAAGCCCGAAAGCCCAAGTCGTTCGGGCTTGGCCGCTGCATCCTGCAGCGTAAATCCGGGACCGCTGTCGGCGATTTCAACGTCCACGTAGCGCCCGTCGGAATGCGCGTTGAGTTCCTGGCCCTGGCCTCGCGCGTGCCGATAGGCATTGTTGAGGCTTTCTTGGGCAAACCGATACAGGCAGATTGTGATGGGCAGCGGCAGGCGGGGCGGTAGCGGCGCGATATCGATTTTGACGTGCGTGCCGGTGGCGCGCTCGTGCTGGCGGGCGGCAGCGTTGAGGGCTTCGGCCGGGGATAGCTTCTGCAATTCGGGAAGTGCCAGTCCGGCCGAGATGTTGCGGATCTCCTTCATGGCCTCGGAGGTGGCATGACGTACGAGGCCCAAGGCTTCAATCGCCGCCGGCTTGTCTGCGCGCTGATTGGAGGCCAAAAACTGCGCCACTTCATCCATTTTGAGCATCGCGAGCGCCAGATGCTGAGCGGGCCCATCGTGCAAATCGGAACCCACACGGCGCAAAAAGCGTTCGTTCAGCTCCGTTCCCAATCGGCTTGCTTGTTCGAGCTTGCGATTGAGCTCCTGTGTCTCCTCGGCCAGCAATTTCTGATCGCGCATCCGTTGATCAAGTGCCGCGTTCTGCGCTTCGAAAATCGCGCTGCCGCGATGAACGAGCCAGTACAGAATGCCGAGCATGACGAGTCCGGTCATCAAGACCATCATCCACGTCTCACGGCGCGCAACCGCGACTTCCTGATCGAGCGCCTCGGCGCTTTGGAAGTATTCGGCGACCGCCACAACGCCACGCCCACCATAAGACCGCAGCGGCGCGAAGATTTCATTGACCTTCGATCCAGGTGAGAGGCCCCAAGACGTAGCTTCCGCAGCGCTGGCGGCCCGATACCGATGAATGACCATGCCCTCGATGGCTTTGGCGATGTCCGCGTGCCGCTCCTCGTCGATTTTATTCGACGATAGGCCCGGCCTCGAAGTGCTGTGCAGCAGGACCAGATCAGGCGACCACAACCGAAGCCCGAGGATTTCGGCTCCAGGCGCGCCGGCTTCGATCACGCGGTTCACGACGTCGAGGCCCGCGGCGCTCAGAGGGCCGTGTCGGACCTGCTCCAGTTCGACGGCGACCGGCTCGAGTAGAGCCTCCATGTCATAAGCGGTTTGCTGGGCCGCATGTTGCGTCACGCCGGCTTGGATGCGCGAAGAGACCCAGGGGCCAAGCGCCGCCATTCCGATCAGGATCACAAGCGCGGCAATGATGCCGAAACGCAGCGGTAGGGTGAGGTTTGCAATCGACAAAGGTTGTTCGGAGGGGAGCAAATTCCGCGCGTCTTCCTGCCGAGCGGTATCAAGCCCGGCGGGCGTACGTGGGGCCGGTCGGACAGTGGTCGCGACGTCCAGATGTGTCATAACTCAAACTATATTTGATATACGTCAAAATTATCGCGCGCTGGCGCAATTTGCGCAACTGGAATGAGTTTCAGGCTCCAGTTTTCCGGTTAGGAGGGTGAAATTGAGCTTGCTGTTAAACAAACCGGACCGACGAATGTAAGTCTACAGATCAATGACTGGCGCGCGCGTTCGCCGACACAAGTTTTGCCACGACGCGCAGGAGAAGGCTGAGCTAGCTTCTGGTGGCCCGGTCGGCCAACAATCGTCAGACCAAAGTCCCTTATGTGTGATCTTGGCGAGGTCTAGCTTGTTTGGTGTTTTTTGCTCGCCTCGGACACCGCTGGGATGGCCGGCCGCTTCACCAGTTCCGATCTCGACCGTCTGCTCGACATTGTCGGGCGGAGCCCGGTGCTTGGGTCCTCTGACCTGCCGATCATCCAGATCGG
>JAKALI010000677.1 GCA_021813195.1 Pseudomonadota bacterium | reverse complement strand
CGTGTTGACGGCCTGCGCACCATGTAATCTGCGTAAAGGCAGCGCGACCCTCGCTGCGGCCGGGATGCGGCCCTTCCAGGCCCCGTACCGGCCGACAGTCTTCGAGCTGCATCGCAACGGCCGGTTGTTTCCGCCCAATTACCTCCACGAAAGCTGGATGGACTATCTCTACTGGGATACGGAACTCGAGCCGTGAGAGAGCTACATTCCATCGAGGCTATGCTGCTTCTTCTTCAGTTCCCCAGCGCGGAAATGGATCAGGAAAACTTCTCCAAGAGGTGGTGTCGATGGCACCGCTTTTGGGTAGCGCGACCAGGCAAGTGTCGAGTTCAGCGCTGATTGCGGCGCGATCCATCTCTTTCGTGCCGATGAAAACGAGTTCCTGGCGGCGGTCCCCCCAGAGCTTGTGCCATGCCTCATCGATTCGTCGACGTAACGCTTGATCCTCAGGCCAATGCTTTCTATCGACGGCGGCCCACCAGTAACCTTTGGCTTCATGGCGCACGAGTGCTCCGGCTAGGGAGACTTCACCCACGTACTGGGGCCGCGTCGCAAGCCAGAAAAAGCCTTTTGCACGGATGACGCCAGGCCAGCTCTTGTTGAAGAAAGCGTAAATCTTCCTTGGCTCGAAGGGCGCGCGTGCGCGCCAGACAAAACTTGAAATACCGTACTCTTCGCTCTCGGGCTGATGGTCTTTAAACCCATGGAGTTCTTTGAGCCACATGGGATGGCGATGAGCGGAAGCAAAATCGAATAGGCCTGTGTTGAGAATATCGTTGGCGAGAATTCGCCCGTGACTCGTTTCAATGATGCGCGCATCAGCATTGAGAGCACGGATGATGGCGCGCGCTGCCTCGATCTCGTGAGGTTTAGCGATGTCGATCTTATTCAAGATGATCACATCGGCGAACTCGATTTGCTCGACAACCAATTGCACAAGCGGACGTTCATCGTTCTCGCTTGCGACTTGTCCGCGGTCTTTCAGAAAATCCTGCGATGCATAGTTTCGCAGTAAATGGGCTGCGTCGACGACCGTAACCATCGTATCGAGGCGCGCGACGTCAGATAAGCTGAGGCCATCCTCATCGCGGAATTCGAATGTCGCGGCAACGGGCAGAGGCTCAGCAATCCCGGTTGACTCGATCAACAGGTAATCGAAGCGCCGCTGCGCTGCGAGGCGGCGTACTTCCTGCAGCAGATCTTCACGCAGGGTGCAGCAGATGCAGCCATTCGACATCTCGACCAGCGCTTCTTGCGTGCGCGACAAGTTCGCGCCGCCCCTCTCGATCAAAGAGGCATCAATATTGATCTCGCTCATGTCATTGACGATCACGGCAACCCTCAAGCCTTCCCGGTTCGCCAGGACATGGTTCAACACGGTGGTCTTGCCGGCGCCGAGAAAGCCGGAGAGAACAGTGGTTGGCAGCCGGGGGTCTGCGGCGTTCGATGAGTTTTTCAAACGAGGCGCGGAATTGCCGATGTTGCTCATGGACACGGACGCTCCATCTTTGGGGGCGGGGGGAGTGAGACAGTTGGAAGGCGGCCCAGTGGGCCCTCCTTTCCGGACGTCTTATATGGATGTTATAATATCCGCAAGGGCCGCGTAACCGTTCCCGTCACTCGTTCAGCGCTGCGACAAGATCAGCCGGGCTCGTCCAGCAAGATCTCGAATTGGCGGGCAAGCGATGGAATGCTCAGCTCTCGGCTAGACGGCATCGCGCTGCGACCGAGCATGTCTGTTCGTGGCGGTGTTCAGGATGCCTTGCCATTAGCTCGCCAATCACCGAAAACCCCTGTGATGGCAAAACGCACAAGCAAACGCCGGCCCGCGCCGGAGCAGGATAAATTGATCGCAGATGCGCTAAGGGTGGCAGGTCGTCCCGTCAGCGCCTACGAGATCATCGACAGCCTGCGCGAGAGGGCGACGCTCGCCCCGCAGACGGTTTACCGATCCCTCGACCGACTGATCGCCGCGGGTGCGGCCCATCGCCTCGAAAGCCTCAATGCGTTCGTGGCCTGTAGTCATGCAAGCCACCAGGGCACCGCCGTATTCGCGATCTGCGAGCGCTGCGGTCACGTGACAGAATTCGACGAGGCGGCAGCCGTTGCCAAACTCACCGCATGGGCGAAAGCGAAGCGGTTTGCCGTCCGCCAGATGACCCTCGAATTGCGGGGGACGTGCGCGGCGTGTCTTGCTGCCAACTGAGCGCGGGATGGTTTGACGGCCGGTGTGCGCGTGCTAGCGCTGGCCGCTGTGTTCAGGCCTCAACCTCCACATAGCGCGGGAAGACGCCATGCGGTTCCGGGATGGCGGTTCCCGGCTCAAGTCTACCGCTTGCGCCAAGCGACGCAAACGCGCGCGCCGTTGTGGGCTGTGCCAAGAGGTCGAGCAGTTTGGTTGCGCTGTCCGGCATGACCGGTTGGGCAAGGATGGCGAACTGGCGCACGCATTCCGCCGTCACGTAGAGAATGGTTTCCATGCGCTTAGGATCGGTTTTCTTTTTCGCCCAGGGTTCCTCGGCGGCAAAGTATTGGTTGGCGTCGGAAATGACGCTCCAGACCGAGTCGAGGTAGCGGGTAATTGCCTGTCGGTCCATGTGGGCGCGCGTCGTGCCGTAGAGGGCGTCGGCGGCCGACAGGATCGCGGTGTCTGCGTCGGTGAACGCGCCGGGCAGGGGGATCGTTCCGCCGCAATTCTTGAAGATCATCGAAAGGGCACGTTGCGCCAGATTGCCGAGATTGTTGGCGAGATCGGCATTGATGCGGTTGGCGATCGCTTCGGGCGAATAATTGCCGTCCTGGCCGAACATGACTTCACGCAAGAAGAAATAGCGCACCTGATCTCGGCCATAGGCTTTGACCAAATCGAACGGATCCACGACGTTGCCGACCGATTTCGACATCTTCTCACCTTTGTTGAGTACGAAGCCGTGGGAGAAGACGCGCTTGGGTAATGGCAGGCCTGCGCTCATCAGGAAGGCCGGCCAATAGACGGCATGAAAGCGGACGATATCTTTGCCGATGACGTGGACGTCGGCAGGCCAGAAGCGCTTGCGCGGGTTGTCACCGGAATTGAGAACGCCTGTCGCCGTGACGTAGTTGTTGAGTGCATCGACCCACACGTACATCACATGGCCCGGTGCGCCGGGAACAGGAATGCCCCAGTCGAGCGTCGAGCGCGAAATGGACAAATCCTCAAGGCCCATGCGGACAAAGCTCACGACCTCGTTGCGGCGCTCGGGGGGCAGAATGAAATCCGGGTTGGCCTCGTAGTGCGCAAGCAGGCGATCCTGATAGGCGGAGAGACGGAAGGAGTATGTCTC
>JAKALI010000676.1 GCA_021813195.1 Pseudomonadota bacterium | reverse complement strand
TGCGCATTCACGAGATTCCGAATTTCGTCGAACGGTTGCCAAGCGGCCCGCCGCCGCCGCTGCCCGACACCCCCGCGATTGGCATCTTTGGCCGGGTGACGAACTGGAAGGGGCAGAAAGAGTTCCTGTGCGCGGCAATCCAATTGCTCCCCGAGTTTCCGCACTTGCGCGTTTACGTCGTCGGCGACGCATCCGACAGCGACCAGAGATACTTCGAGGAGTGTCGCGAAATCGCTCGCGCCTCCGACTACCCGGATAACTTCGTATTCACCGGCCGCGTATCCGACGTCGCGTCCTTTTACCGAAAATGCACCGTCGTCGTACACGCTTCGACGTGGCCCGAACCTTTCGGCATGGTGCTGATCGAGGCAATGGCGGAGGCTCGCCCGGTCGTGGCGTCCATTCATGGAGCGGCCTCGGAAATCGTTCAGGATGGCGTCGACGGATGGCTCGTCGATCCTTTGGATATTCGTGCTGTGGTGGCCCGCATCACCGCTCTGCTTCGCGACATCGAATTGGCCTCTCGAATGGGGCGCCACGGCCGCATCAAGATTCGACACTCTTACGTTCCCGATGAAGCTGCTCGCCGATTTGCGTGCCTTTATACCGAAGTTTGCGCCATTCGCCGATCGATCGTCCGCGCACGTTGAGACAGGAAACATCGTGACATCTACGCCACCGTTCATTTCCGTGATCATTGCTGCACGCAACGAAGCCGACAACATTGTCGCCTGCATCGAGTCCGTGTACCGATGCGGCCATCCCCGCGACCGGCTTGAATTCATCGTGGTGGATCATGCGTCCGCCGACGCGACCAAGACGCTTGCGCGCGAGGCGGGCGCCACCGTGATAGAACTCCATACAGGCCGAATCGGCAAGGTGCGAAATACGGGTCTTCGGGCCGCAAAAGGCGAATACGTCGCCTTCGTCGACGCGGATTGCATCGTTCCTCCCACGTGGTTGGCATCGGCCATCCGCGTCCTCGAACAGAACTCTTCCATCGGGGCGGCGGGCGGACCGTACCTGTCGCCGCTCAACGGAACCTGGGTAGAGATTGGTCTTGCGCCACGCCAAGTGAGAACTGGCGTCGTCAAATCGGCGATGGCCCTTGCAACTGGCAGCCTCATCGCCAGAACGGCGCTGCTTCGGGAGATCGGATCCTTCGATGAATCATTAATTTCCGGCGAGGATGACGACATCTGCAACCGCATCAGAGAACGCGGGTTTTCCATCGCCTGGATCTCGGACTGTCATGTGGTTCATCGCGGCTATCCGAAGACTTGGTTGGGTCTCGTAAAAAAGGAAATCTGGCATGGAAGCAACCATCTCGAAGTACGGAGCGGCGTCGACCTCACTTTACTCCTCACCATACTGTTCATCGCCGCGGCGGCGGCCACCGCCATCTTCATCCCAATCACGCTGATCAAACCGGTCGCGGCAACCTTGAGCGCGCTCGGGCTGTGCGTACTCATTCAACTCACGCCACCCGTGCTGTACGCTTTGAAGAGGGTCAAGCAATGGCCCCGGGATTGGTATCTGTTACCGTGCTTCGCAATCGCCGGATATGCCTATTTCCTTGGTCATGGAATAGGCGTACTCGGCAACGGCTGGCGAAAGCTCTGGCGGCGGCGCTCGCACTAAAAAGCCCGCGCTACAGGGCTCCGGCCACTCTGCCTACCTCGCTGACCAACTCTTTCAACTGACGTTTGAGCGTAAACTTCTCCATCACACGATTTCGAGCCTGATTCGACAGCCGATCTCTGTTCACAGGATCATTCAATAGCCGCTCCATCGCACTCGCCAGAGCGACGGAATCGCCGGGCTCGAACAGATATCCGCTGACGTCGTTTTCGACGACTTCCCTCAGCCCGATGAGGTTCGACACCAAGATCGGCAGACCGCTTGCTTGCATCTCCAACCCGGATCGCGGGAACGAGTCCCACCCAGTCGACGCGATCAGCGCCGCGTAACAGCCACGCTGCAAACGATGGGTATCTGAGCGGTAGCCACCAAACGTGACGTGTGCTCGGGCCCTCTCGGTGAGAAGCGCCTCGTGAGGACGACTCTCTTCCCCTTTGTTACCACACAACACAATGTGCCAGTCCTTGGCCTGACGTCGCCCGGCGAGGAAGTTCGCCGCCCTCATGATCACCGCCACCCCCTTTCTCGCCTCCATGTGTCCCGAGTAGTAAAACACTCGTCGTTCTCTTGGAATCCCGATCGCTTCGTATACGTATTGCGCGTCTGCGGCGTCTGGTTTGAACCGCTCAACGTCCACGCCGAGGTGGACTACGGAAGTGCGACTGCGCGCAATCCCGCGCCCCTTTACCGCCAACTCCGCCATCCCATTCGATTCGAAGATATAATGATCGGGACCGCCCGGGTGACAGAGCACCTCGATCTGCTTGAGGAGGCGAACCGGCCAGCCGTTCAATGAACTCATCGGGGCGCCCCAATAGGACACGAAGTGCTTAACGCCCGCCCGTCGAAAAAACCGAAAGATCGGCAAGTGAACGGGCTGATCGAAGCCGAATATCGTGTCGATGTCGTGGTCGCGGAGATATCGTTCCGCCGCTCGGCAATGTGTCCGATCCCCCGTCTTGGCATCAATGACCGTGTAATTCCGAAAGCTGGCTGGGAGCGTCGGCGAAGGCCCTTTGGCCATGGACGGATAGGCGAAGTGAACGCGGCTGGAATCCTGCGTGGACAATGCGAGCGCCATCTCAAAAAACGTTTTTTCGAGCGGCCCAATCGCGTAGCCGGTATTTGATTCGCAATGAAACAAAATCAAAATCGATTCCATGGGAACCTTTCCCGCCTTCTTGGCTAATTGCGTCCGGGCACGACACTATTTCGACTGATTCACAACTTTGCTCGTTCATGTCGGCTTACGAGCAATTGCGCTTATGATAGCCAGGTATTTGCGTACCCATCCACGATCCATTTTTCGGTATTCCCCGGGGTAACAACATCGATGTGCGGGATTGTAGGCGCTGTCGCCATGACTTCCAGTCCACGCCCCTTGCCCGCCCCATTGGATCGGATCGTGGAGCATATGTCGATTCGTTTGAAACACCGGGGACCAGACGCCTCGGGTCTCTGGAAATCCCCTTCCGGGATTGCCACCCTCGCTCATCGCCGTCTTGCGATCATCGATTTAACCGACACTGGCCGACAGCCGATGAGCTTCGCGGATCGGCTCTGGATCGTCTTCAATGGAGAAATCTATAATTTTAGGGACTTGCGGCTCGAGTTGCTGGCACTCGGCTGTATTTTTCGCGGCGAGAGCGACACGGAAGTATTACTCGCGGCCGTCGCGCAATG
>JAKALI010000675.1 GCA_021813195.1 Pseudomonadota bacterium | reverse complement strand
AGGCGAACTTCAACCAGGGGCGTGTACCGACCTTTGCGATCTTCTCCGGCAATAACCCGGAAACGCTGGGGACATATATCGCGAACGCTGTGTCCTCCGCCAATAGCGATCCCGCCATTGTTGGTCTCGCAGGGCCCGCGACAAGCGGCGCCGCAAGCTACGTCAACAGCGGCAACCCCATCGCCAACATGGGCCTGGAGGTCTGGAACCCGGGCTTCTGGTACGTGACCAAAGATATCCAATCCTTCACCAACGACGTGCGCATCAGCCGTGAACTGTTTGCCGGCAACACCGTGACCGCTGGAGTCTATTTCGCCGACTATTCGAGTAATGATACCTGGTTTCTAGGCAACACCAGGCTGATTTCCCTGCAAGGCGATCAACCGATCAATGTCATGCTCGATAACGGTGCTCAGGTAACCTTGAATGGCGTCGACTCGGGATCGTTCTATGCCCTCAAGGCGCATTATAACGGCCAGAATATTGCTGGCACCATTGCCGATACCTGGCAAATTACCAAGCGGTTGCGCATCGATGGCGGCCTGCGCTTCGAATCCCAGAGCGTTCAGGCTACTATCAGCAACGCATCCACCACTAATCTCGACGGCAATCCGCTTACAATGTACGACAACAATGCCTCGTACACGAACGGCACTTATTCGACCGTTGACAACACTTCCGGAGCGACAGCCTGGACCGCCGGCGCGGACTATTCCTTCAGCGACAACCTCAACGGTTTCGTGCGCGTCAACTCCGGTTATCTCTTCCCGCAGTTCGACGATTTCCGCAGCGGCGTCTCCACCACGCAACGCATCGATCAATATGAGGCCGGCGTGAAGACGGTCACGGAACTCTACAGCCTCTATCTGACGGGCTTTTACAACAAGTTTACCGGTCAGCCGCAGCAGCAGATTCTGGCCAACGGCACGCAAGTCAATTACCTCCTGGACTCACGCGCTTATGGTCTTGAATTCGAAGCCGCTCTGCGCCCAATCCAGCACTTCGAAATTGAGCTGACAGGCGACTATAACCATGGCAACTATACGGATGGCCCGAACAACGGCAACCAGGTCTTGCGCCAGCCGGAATTCCAGTTCCGACTGACACCCAGCTACACGGTGCCGATGTTCGAGGACGGCTTCTTCCGCATCTATGGTACCTATACCTATGTCGGCGACCGTTGGGCTGACGTGCAGAACACGCAGTTCCTGCCGGCCTATCACACGATCGATCTCGGCGCCGAGTTGGCTCTCAACGATGCCTACGAGATCGACTTCACCGCGACCAATGTCACCAACGAACTCGGCATCACAGAGGGTAATACCCGCGTGCTGGGCAGTGGCGTCGGCGGTGGCGGCGTGTTCCTCGGCCGCCCGCTTTTCGGAGCGGCTTACGATGTCTCATTTGTGGTTCGCTTCTGAGCGGGGCGGAATTTTCTTTGGCGGGGGGAGGCTTTCGGGCCGCCCCTCATTGCCTTTTTGCCGTATAGTGGCGGCATGAACGGGCAACCCATTGCGCCGATCGCCACAATCTTTGCCGAAGGCTGCACCCATCACCGCGCCGGGCGCCTAGCCGAGGCCGAGCAGCTCTACCGCGCAGTACTGGCGCGCGATCCGGTCCATGCCGATTGCTTGCACCGGCTTGGCGTGCTCGCTCATCAATGCGGTGACAGCGCAAGCGGCGCAGCGCTGATTCGCCATGCAATCTTGCTCGATGGCAGCGCGGCGACGTTCCACAATCATCTGGGGGCCGTGCTGCAGGCGCAAGGACGCCACGGTGAAGCGCGCGAAAGCTATAGGCGAGCGCTGACGTTAGCGCCCGAACTGGCCGAGGCACACAATAATCTTGGCAATCTGGCGCTCGATGAAGGTCGCGCCGAAGAGGCGCTTTCACATTTCGACGAAGCCGTGCAGCTGGCACCTGAAATGGCCGAAATCTCTTACAACCGCGGTAACGCGTTGCGCACCCTGGCGCGCCAGAGCGAAGCCGAGGCTGCTTACCGCCAAGCCATCGTCCTTCAGCCCGATCACGCCGAAGCGCATGTGCATCTGGGCTTTCTGCTGCTGGCAGCGGGCCGCTTTGCCGAAGGTGGACGCGAATATGACTGGCGCTGGCGCCTGCGCCCGCCGCCGAGCCCGCCACGCAACTTCCGGGTGCCGGAGTGGGAGGGTGAAACCTTCGCCGGCACTTTGCTGATTCACGCCGAGCAGGGCCTCGGCGACACCATCCAGTTCTGCCGTTTTGCCGCTATGGCGCGGGACCGTTGCGCCCAGGTTGTGATCGAGGTGCCACCCCCGCTGCGCAGGTTGCTCTCGCCACTTCAAGAAATCGGGCCAGTGATCGCGCGCGGAGAGAAACTGCCAGCCTTCGATGCACATTGCCCGCTGATGAGTCTGCCCTGGCGTTTGGGCGTGATGCTGGAAGCTCTGTCGCCAAGGACGTATTTGTCTGCGGAACCAATGCGTGTGGCGCAATGGCGTGCGCGATTGTCGGAGCTTTGCGGATCCGGCGATTTGCGCGTCGGCATCGCCTGGCAGGGTAATCCGACAGCCAAAGTCGACCGCGGCCGTTCGATCCCGCTTTCAGCCTTCGCCCCCCTTGCAAAAATGCCGGGCGTGACGCTCGTCAGTCTGCAGAAGTATCACGGGCTGGGGCAATTGAAAGCGCTACCGGAACTGGTAACGCTGGGCGAATATTTCGACATGGAACCCAATGCATTCGTCGATACCGCAGCGGTTTTGCAGAACCTCGATCTGGTAATTGCCAGCGACAGCGCCGTCGCCCATCTGGCGGGGGCACTAAGCCGGCCGGTATGGCTTGCTTTGCAGGCGCAACCCGAATGGCGCTGGCAATCGGCCGGCAGATTCTGGTATCCCGCCGCGCGGCTGTTCCGCCAAAGCGTGCCCGGTGACTGGCTAGAGCTATTCGCGCGCCTGACTGCGGAACTGGCGACGTTGGCGCAAGGGCGGCACGCATTATGGTCGTAACCATTGAAATCGCGCCAGGTGAAGCATTCGACCGGTTGACCATTCTTGAGATCAAACTGGCCCGCATCACCGACCCGCATAAGCTCGCGAACGTGAAGCGTGAACATGACGCCCTGCTTGAGGCAGTGGCCAAGACGATTGACGCGCTGACGGAACTCGCGCCGCTGCGGGCGGAACTCAAAGCCGTCAACGCGCAATTGTGGGAGGTGGAGGAAAGGCTGCGCGATCATGAACAGCGTGGTGATTTCGCTGCCGCGTTCGTGCAACTGGCGCGTGCCGTCTATCGCTGCAACGACCGGCGCGCCCTCCTCAAGCGCCAGATCAACACGCTGCTGGGCAGCC